>CAZAQZ010000332.1:0-4017 GCA_964487175.1 uncultured Verrucomicrobiota bacterium
GTCCCGTACGTGTAATTGCTGCCCCATCGGCCAAACCATGATCCGTCCGGGCATAGGACGCGCTTGAGGAACACCAAAGCCTGCTGAACGCACTCGTCTTCGCACGTAAATCCGAAGTGGCCGAGGCATTCCAGCGCGCGCGCCGTGATGTCACTGGTGCTGGGATCGATCATCGCATTGTGGTCGGCAAACGGCACTTGCGTAAACAGCCATTTGTCGTTGTCCTTGTCAAAGCTGGCCCAGCCGCCGTCGCTTCCCTGCATGCCCAGCACCCAACGGATTCCGCGGCGGATGGCTGCCGATTTTTCGCGGTCAAAATCGGTCTGCACGCGGTTCAGCGCCATCAACACCATGATGGTATCATCCACGTCAGGATAAAATTCGTTGTCGTACTCGAAGAACCAACCGCCCACGGGCTTGTTCGGTTCGGTGTAACGGTGGCTTTCGGAATGTTTTACGCGCCAGTCGCCTGGCCGCCGCACTTCTTTGTCCAGCAGCCAGCGTGTGGCCTGATGCAGGGCAGGGTGGACGGCCGTCAAACCGGATTCGTTGAGGGCATTTACGCTGATGGCCGTATCCCAAACGGGTGAGAAACAAGGCTGCAGCCGCAACGTGTCCTCTTCCTCGATTTCGAGCTTCTCCATCTCGCAGATGCCGTGCGCCACCAGGTAGCTCTCATTGGTGTACCCGAGGGCATGCAGGGACATCACATAATTGGCCATTGCGGGGAAAATCGCGCCCAAGCCACCCGGCGTCCGCCCGTGCTCGATGACCCAGCGTTCCGCGGTGCGCAAGGCATAGCGGCGTATCGAGGGGAGGGGGTGATGGCAATGGACGAATTTGAGGAGCTGATCAACGACGAGGAAGAAATTGTGCCAGGTAACCGTTTGCAGATCTCGTGGCAGACGGATATCCGCGTGTTCGCGACCTCCCTGCCATAGTTCGTCAATATGCCATTTGGTCGGTAACGGTTTGACCGGTTCCTTCGACCGAATGATCGATAGCGGCACGAGCATCGCCCGCGACCACGCTGACATATTGTAAATGCTGAAGCTAAACCACTTGGGAAGGAGAATCAGTTCCGGCGGAATCGCGGGGCATCCTTCCCACGGATAGAGCCCGATCATTGCCAGATAGATCTTCGTGAACGTGTTCGTCTTGGTCACGCCACCCGCTGCCAGGACAGCTTCGCGGGTACTGACCATGTGGGGAGCATCGACGGAATCGCCCGCCATCTTCAAAGCGAGGTAGGCCTTCACCGAAGCACTTAAATCGATTGGTCCACCCGGATAGATCGGAACGCCGCCATCAGGGAGCAGCTTGGAGCGGACGTAATTGGCTGCCTTGCGAATCTTTGACGCGCTGAGTTTATCAATGAAATGAAGATAAATCAGGTACTCTGACTCGAGAATCGTGTCGCCTTCCAGCTCCGCACACCAATGGCCGTCCGACGCCTGCTGGTCAAGCAGCCATTCCTGGGCGGACGAAATTGCCGCCTCAAGACGCTCACGCGTGTCGAAGGTATAGTTTTCCTGTGTGCGAATCATGAATATCTCGAACCTGTCCCCCTCTAAATTACCCTTAAGGGGAATTATAGCCCTGTAGGTTCCATTGTAAAGTAGTTTAATTTCACCGTTTTTCCTCAATTCTTGACCAAAACCTGCGCAATTCCGCGGACAAACTGCTTCCGGCGACAGTCGGCTCCTCCAAATCTGACCAATCAGGCGGGAAGAGCGTTGAATACTGGGCTTGGGCGAACCTCTGACAAACCAACACGGCCACCCCGCAGTCAGTCTCGTTGCGGATCAGCCGGCCCACGGACTGAATGACACGATTCATTCCCGGATATAAGTACGCGAATTCGAAGCCTTTACCGTGCCGTTCTTGATAGTAGAATCGCATCAATTCCCGCTCAAAACTGACCTGTGGGAGGGCCGGGCTGACCACGATGACCCCCGAAAGGAGTTCGCCCGGATAATCGACGCCTTCCGCGAACAATCCGCCTTGGACGGCCAGGACGAGCTTTGGTGGACTGAGCTCCTTGAGTGAATCCAGGAGTTCTTGACGCTGGATATCGGTCATTCGGGACTGCTGGACCTTCAGCATCCAGTTGCCTTCCGGCAATTCTTCCGCAACCGATCGCATGAAGTCATAGCTCGGGAACAGCGCCATATAATTGCCCCGCCTTGCCTGGGAGGTGGTGGCAATGATGTCGGCGATCTTTCTGTAATTGGAAGCGCGATACCGAAACGTCGTCGAAACATTCGGCACCACAATGATTTTCCGATTCTCGCGCGGGAAAGGCGAAGGCAGACTCAGCCTGTCTGTCCGTTCCGGGTCGAATCCCAGCATCCGTTCATAAAACTCCATCGGCGCCAGCGTCGCCGACATGGCGATGACGCTCTGGAAGCCCTCCAGCCTCTCGGCCAACTGTTTGGACGGGTCTTTGCAGATGATCTTGATGGCCTGGTCCTCGGTTTCATCGAACACATACGAGAATTCTTCCCCCTCCATTGCCAGGACATTGCAAAACTGGCCGAGGTCGGAGAAAAACTGCTCCACTGGGTCGTCCGGTATCGCCCGGCCATTGCTGATCTTGGAGAGGATGTACCGGACGCTCAACGGGTTGAACGTCGGTTTCAATTCGTCAAAGAATGGCCGGGGTGAATCGATCAGGAATTTGGAGGTATCCACACTTCGAGTTGCTTCGGGGTCGTCTGCCGGACGTTCCTTGGCGGTGCGACGGAAGAACCTGTCGATTTCCCGCAGAAAGTCCGTCAATTCCTCCGCCAACGACGGTTCGACGTGCCGCAAATTCGTCATCAAATCCTTCACTTGCCGCCTGTGCAGGATGGGTGAGTAATAGTCCATCGCTCGCTGGACGAGATTGTGCGCTTCGTCGATGACGAGCACCGCATTCGAGTAGTCCTCGTCCTGGAAGAACCGGCGGAAATAGACCTGCGGATCGAAGACGTAATTGTAGTCGCAGACGATCACGTCTGTCATCTCCGCCTCCAGCAGGGCCAGTTCGAACGGACAGAGCCGCGCCTGCAGCCCGGCGGCCATCATGGCGTCCGGTGCGACCAACCGCTTCCCGAGCAATCGGTCGACCACACGAGTTTGTTCCAGTTTCGCCTTGAAATCCTTCAAGTGCGGACAGAATTCCTCATGACAGGCGTACACATCGTTGATGCACATCGTTTCGCGTGCGCGAAACATCACCGCTGTGGGAACGCTGGCCTCTTTACCGCCCATTTTGCCGAGTGTGTCCCAGGCGATTTGCTGCTGGGTATTCTTTGCCGTCACGAAAAACACGCGCTTGTTGTTGGCCAACGCGTACCCGACCGTCGGGAACAATGCGCCTGCCGTCTTGCCGATGCCGGAAGGCGCCGACACCAACAGATGACGCCCCTCGCCGAGCGCCTTTTCGACCGCGGCAATCATCTGGTCCTGATGTTTGCGTGGAGCGTTGTGCGGGAATGCTAACCCGTCGGCCAGCCCACGCCGTTGCGCGAGACGGCGCTCCTCTTCAAGCGCATTGCCGATAAGCACGCGGACCCGTGCGGCGACCATCGCTTCGCAATCGTCAAACGGACCCAACACCTCGATGTCCTTGCGTGTCCCGTCGGTGACGTTCACATAGACCAGGCGGCCCGAGGCGGCTGCCGGTTTGCCCTCCTGCAACCCTTCCTTCTCAACAAAAAAACAATACAACCGCAACTGCTCGACGTAATGAGGCCGTGAATCGGCATCCAGCGCCGCGAACGTCAACGGCGGCAGCACGACCGACTTGATCTCCTCGATGATCCATTGGCCTTCGGCCCCGTTTCCTTGCACCGGCGGCCGGTACACGCCGTCGATGCGCCCCTGGATCTTCACAGTAAAATCGTCCACGACCGTCGTGTACCGGACAAAAATCTCCCGCGCGTACCCTTCATGCAACTCCGCCTGCGCGTCCTGGTGCCGCACATGCGCCTCGCGTCCCAGCGTCAACCGCGTCATGGCCCGCAACCCCGA
>CAZAQZ010000333.1:0-4001 GCA_964487175.1 uncultured Verrucomicrobiota bacterium
GGCTGGCCTTCCTTCGGTTTTGGCAAAGGTTGCCATGGAATCCCAAAATAGATCAGCACCATCATGACTGGGGTCAGAGCGGCGCTATTCCAGAAGATCCACCTCCACGAAAGATGGTCGATGAACCAGGCTTCGAGAGATGTTGCGAAGTTGGTTGTAAAGATGATGTCCATGGCGTACATGGCAATCCCGATCAGGACGTAGCGCATTGGCAAATTGCGCAAGACAAATGAGAGCGTCAGAGGGTAAAACGTTCCGGCCGTCAAGCCGGCAAGCACCAGTAAGACGAGGGTGACTGGCAAGCTGCTGGCAAATGGAAGCAGCAGGCTGATCAACGTGAACACCGACGCGCAGGCAAGCAGGACCCGCCTTGCTCCGAGCAAGCCGCCGAGATAGACGGAGAACGGCCCGATGAACATCAGAGCGGCATTAAAGGCGGTCCCTATCCACGAAGCCTCATCGACTCCGAGATGCAATGCGCCGCGCAAGTCCAGCAAACCGACGCTGATCAGTCGTCCCGTGCATGTCGCAATCATCGCGCCGAACAGTACACCGATGACCCCGAGGAGAGGGTGGGTCGAAATTAGGGGTGGTGTCGCTGCCGCTGCGGCTGATGCGGATGGAATGGGTGAAGTACTCAAGGCTGAGACTCCTCCGGCTTTGCATTTTTGCCAGACGCGTGAACCGTCACCACGACCGAAAAGCCCGGCCGCAACTGGCCCTGCAGTGGGTGCCCGGGATCGAGGGTGATCTTTACAGGAATTCGCTGAACAACCTTGGTGAAATTGCCAGTGGCATTGTCAGGGGGGAGCAAAGCGAATTGAGATCCGCTTGCGGGCGCAATTTCGACAACTTTTCCATGGAGCACGACACCGGGAAACGTATCGACCCTGATATCGGCCATGTCGCCGGTTCGGATATTGGTAAGCTGAGTCTCCTTGAAGTTCGCCTGAATCCAGACGTCACCTTTGACCAGATCGATGATCTGCATCCCCGCCGCAACAAGCTGGCCCTCCTGAACGTGGCGTTCGCCAACGGCCCCAGCCGTGGGGGCAACGATCCGGGTATAACCAAGATTTACCTTGGTTACGACAATCGCGGCTTGTTTCGCCTGAATATCTGCTTTGTATAAGCTATCTCGCGTATCGAGTGCCGCGCGTTGCCTCTTTTCGGCTTCGAGAAGCGTCTGGCTGCTTGTTAGCGCCGCTTCTGCGCGCTCGATATCGGCCTCCCGGCTTGCGAGCATGCCTGAAGAGCGCGTAGCGTCCGCTTCTGCCTGTTCCAGTTGCTGATGGGTCGTTGCCTTTGACTCGAGAAGGGCTTCCTGGCGTTTTAGCTCCAACCCGGTCCTTGTCACATCTGGTCGAACAGACGCTGCGCCAGCCTTCGACGCCGAGACTGCGGCCTTAGATTGTGCAATGACGGTCTCCGCATTTTCGATCTTTGCATCCTGAATCCGCTTCGCGGCCTGGTTGTCTTCGAATTGCGCCTGCGCGGCCGCTAGCGCCGCTTCCGCTTCCGCAAGAGCCGCGCCGTAATCCGCATCCTCCAGTTCGACAAGAGTCTGCCCAGGCTTTACAGATTCAAAATCTCCGACATCGACTTTCTTCACGGTGCCCGATACTCTGGTGCTCATAGGCGTCACGTCGGCCCGCACGTAGGCGTCATCCGTTCGCTGTTTGGCGTTGCCGCCTTCCCACGAAGTCCAGTATCCCTTTATCGTGAACAGGAGGATGGCTGCGACTCCCAGGACCACAACTGGAATAATGATCGATCGTTTCAACATTTCCTCAGTGACCTTCCATGAAGAGACTGAGAGCTGCCGGTAGAGCTGACATAGACGCTCGTTCGCGCCACAAATGCGTTCTCAAGAGCGGATTGGTCTCATAAAGATGAGCTAGTGAACACCGAGCACGCTGCATGGAGCCTCCTGTGCAAGTTCGTAGACCGTGCTCCAGAGCCTGGCGATGTAAAGATCTTGCTGGTGCAATCCGACAACGAGCAGATCAGCTTTGTGCTCGCGGAGAAAGCAAACGATCGCTTCGACTTCGGGGCCTTCGATTGAATGGGTGAGTAAATCGACGCCTTGATCCTGCGCCGATTGTCGCGCCCTTTCCGTGAGCGCCTCGTAGAACTTGATGCGGTCTTCGTCCAGGATTCGGGGCAGCGAAGGATCTGCAACTCCGGCGAAGGCGGTGTAGGAGGGAAGATCTGCCATTACCGTGATCGTTCGGAGTTCTGCCCCGATGTTTTTCGCGAGCTCAATCGCCGAGGCGAGTGCTCGTTGGGCCTCCGCAGATTCGTTGTATGCGACGGCGATCCTCTTAAACATTCTTGCCCTACTTCTCAGTTGGGCCGGTTCCAGCCGATTGACCGTCTCTATCACGAGCGAGCCTGGGCATTCCTCGTGCTGTTCGCATAGGTCTTAGCTAATCTGTTCATTTCGACGCCTTTCTCGCGAATTGATTTGCCGCATCGCTGCGACAACACTCTTGAGAACCTGACGTTTGCGGCAACCGAAACGCCAAGCCATCCGATTTTCATGCTGCCGCTCGATCGGTCTTTTTCAGGAATTCGAGAAGATCGGCATTCACGGTGTCCGCCAGCGTAGTGCACATCCCGTGCGGCGCGCCCGGATAGATCTTCAGGGTAGAGTTCTTGATGAGTTTCGCGGACAAGAGTGCCGAGTCCTGAATGGGCACGATCTGGTCGGCATCCCCATGCAGGATCAAGGTTGGCACATTGATCTTCTCTAGATCCTCGGTGAAATCCGTCTCGGAAAAGGCCTTGATGCAGTCGTATGCTCCAACAATAGATACCTGCATTCCCTGTAGCCAGAATGCATCCCTAACACCTTGCGAAATCTTGGCACCGGGTTTGTTGTATCCGAAAAAGGGGGTAGTAAGGTCCTTGAAGAATTGCGAGCGATCCGTAGTCACACCAGCACGAATCCCGTCGAACGCAGACAATGGAAGGCCGTCAGGATTTCTCTCGGTTTTCAGCATAAGTGGTGGTACCGCGCCGATGAGCACAGCTTTCGATACTCGCTTGGTTCCGTGCCGGCCGATGTAGCGGGCAACCTCGCCACCTCCCGTCGAATGGCCGACCATCGTTACATCCTGCAGGTCTAGGTGCTCTATGAGCTCGGCGAGATCGTCAGCGTATTGGTCCATGTTGTTGCCGGTCCACGACTGTCCCGAGCGGCCGTGGCCGCGGCGATCATGAGCAATGACCCGATAACCCCGTTGACCGAGAAACAACATCTGAGCATCCCACGCATCTGCGCTGAGTGGCCAACCGTGCGAGAACGTTACGATTGGCCCTGCTCCCCAGTCCTTATAAAAGATTGAGGTGCCATCTTTGGTTGTGAACGTGTTCATCCTGCCTTCTCCTTGTTTTCTTCTATGTGAGGGTGACGGAGTTGCGGGTCCGGGTTGAACAGCCGAAGCGACCACGGGTAAGCTCATGGCCGCGACTATCGCCACGCCGCTAATGACAACTTGCCGACGGGAAAAATCTGCAATTTCATTTGTGGTCGGGTTCACCAAATCTGAAGAGTCCCGCCTCTTCGATTTGCCGTACTGTGACACGTTAGCGTCTCTAGCCATGCTTCCCCCGGTTGTTCGTCGCGGTAGAACTGAACTTCGGACGTACCCAAATAGGCGTGAAGCCCGGCATCCTGAGGAGCGCATTCGTCAAAGTAATTCAAAGTGGTTGGGAGCGCATCAGCGCTTTCCGCTCGGCTTCGCGACCTCTCACAGTCACCAGAATGGACACAAGCAGGGTTTGCCACCACCCTAAGTTCACTAGCTTTTGTGCTGCATTTTTCTACAGGCAACGGTCGCCGTCTGCTTTCGCCATGGGAGTTGGCCGGGGGTTCTTGGCGCAATCGCTGCCTATATACCCCGCAGTTTCTTGATTTTTGGAGTCAGATTAGAGCCTTGGCCTGACCTTGCCCTCAGAATACGTATCTCTTAGCCCTGCGGGTTTGAGGAGTTATT
>CAZAQZ010000334.1:0-3998 GCA_964487175.1 uncultured Verrucomicrobiota bacterium
TTTCGTTCTGGCCGTAGGAGTACCAGTCGCTCAGGTAGCCGTAGGCATCCTCCTCCGCGGGTTGCGCGACTCCGATGGACGCCGCGATCAACCGGTGTGGCTCGTTTGTGCACAAGCGCGCCGTCACGGCAAACGTGATTTGCCCCGGTTGAATCAGCGGCTGTCCCTGTTTGCGCGAAATGATCTTGCAACGCGGCGGCAGGATGCTCGAGACGTGCACCAGATTGCACTTCTCAATTCCCGCATCGCGCAGGGCCAGCTCGAAGCTGCGCAACTCGTGTTTGTGCGTGCCGACGCCCTTCGTAAAGAAAATCCTCGATGGAACAAAATGCATGAACCTCTTTCCTCGCTTTCTGCGCATGACAGAAACAAATTTCTTGCAGCAATGCAAGAGTTTCGTCATCGTGATGTGACTCAATTTGCTGCATCATGAAGAAGAACCCACAACATACGGTCACCATCGGGCTGGTGCAGATGCGTTGTGTCGCGCAACCCGAGAAGAACCTGGTCAAGGCAATCGCGCGCGTGACAGAAGCCACGCGCCGGGGAGCGCAAATTGTTTGCCTGCCGGAATTGTTCCGCTCCCTGTATTTCTGCCAGGCCGAGGACCATTCGTTTTTCAAACTGGCCGAATCGATCCCCGGCCCCACCACCGAGGCGCTGGCTGCACTCGCGCGGAAGCTCAAAATCACCATTGTTGGCTCGATCTTCGAGAAACGGCGCGCAGGTGTTTATCACAATACGGCGGTCGTGCTCGATGCGGACGGGAAACTTGCTGGAAAGTATCGCAAGATGCACATTCCCGATGACCCGCTTTATTATGAGAAGTTCTATTTCACGCCCGGTGACCTTGGGTTCCAATCATTCCACACAAAGCATGCGGAGATCGGCACGTTGATCTGCTGGGACCAATGGTATCCCGAGGCCGCGCGATTGACCGCGCTCAAGGGGGCGCAGATCATTTTCTACCCGACCGCGATCGGCTGGCACCGGAGCGAGAAGAAGGAGTTCGGTCGCAAACAGTACGATGCATGGGTCACAATCCAGCGCTCTCACGCGATTGCCAATGGCTGTTTCGTCGCCGCGCCGAACCGCATCGGCGTGGAAGGCACCGTGGAATTCTGGGGTGGATCGTTCGTCTGCGATCCATTTGGCGAGATCATCGCCCATGCCAGCCACAATAAAGAGGAATTGCTGATCACCCACTGCAACCTCGACCTCGTTGAGGAAACGCGGCAGCACTGGCCGTTCCTCCGCGATCGCCGGATCGACGCGTACCACCAAATCACAGACCGTCTGATCGACTGAGGGCCATGCCGCAAACGCCGCGCGAATTGGGCTATCACATGCCCGCTGAATGGCACCCGCACGCCGCCACATGGTTAAGCTGGCCGCGCCGCGATGGCATCAGTTTTCCCGGTCGCTACGACGAGGTGACGCCCACACTCGCGGAAATGGTTGGCGCGCTTGTCCCGCACGAGATCGTCAACATCAATGTGGGCGATGCCGAATTCGAATCGCAGGTGCGCCGGCTTTTCCAACAGCACCGCGTGCCGGTGGACAACGTCCGGTTTCATCACATTCCCACCAATGAACCGTGGTGCCGCGATCACGGGCCGATGTTTATCGAGCGCGACGGCGGGATGGCCATCGTCGATTGGGGGTATAATGCATGGGGCGGCAAATACCCGCCCTTCGATCTCGATGACGCTGTGCCGCAGCACGTTGCCAAACTCCTGAATCTTCCGCTGTTCAGTCCCGGCATTGTCATGGAGGGCGGATCGCTCGACGTGAACGGCGAAGGGACACTGCTCACGACCGAAGCCTGCCTGCTCAACAAAAACCGGAATCCGCATCTCAAGAAACCGCAGATCGAACAGTACCTGAAGGATTATCTCGGCGTGACCAATATTCTTTGGTTGGGTGACGGCATCGTCGGCGACGACACCGACGGACACATCGATGATCTCGCGCGTTTTGTAAATCCGGCCACGGTGGTGACGGTGGTCGAAGAAGACCCGGAGGACGCGAACTACCAGATTCTACAGGATAACCTCAAGCGACTTCACAGAATGAAGGGTCAGGATGGCCGTGCATTGCGCATTGTCGAATTGCCGATGCCCGGAGTCGTCGAGTACGATGGCCAGCGATTGCCTGCCAGCTACGCCAACTTCTACATCGCAAATGATGTCGTCCTGCTCCCAACCTACCGGCACAAGAAAAACGACAGGCGCGCCCAAAAGATTCTACAGGAATTGTTCGCTCCCCGCCGCGTGCTGTCGATTGACAGCACCAATCTCATCTGGGGACTGGGCTCTTTCCACTGTCTGACCCAGCAACAACCCGCCGTTTAGCCGTCCGCCATTTCCAACAATTTCTTCCAACGCTGCGGGCTGACCGGCATCACACTCAACCGGCCCATGCGCACCAATTCGAAATCGGCAAACTCCCTGCGCGACTTCACGGCAGCAAGCGGGACGGGTTTGGCCAGTTTTTGCCTGGGCTTCAAATCGACCACCACGAACTTCGGGTCACTCTGCTTCGGGTCGGGGCGTGGATCGGACATGATTTCGGCAATGCCGACAATCTGTTTTTCATCCCCTGTGTGATAGATGAAGGTGAGGTCGCCGGCTTTCATCGATCGAATGTGTTTCAGCGCCAGCGGATTGCTCACGCCATCCCACACCGCCCGTCCGTCGCGCTCCAAATCCGCGTAGGCGTACACACTCGGTTCTGTTTTTAACAACCAGTGATTCGGCATGATTTTACCCCCATGAATGGCGGAGTTTGCGCCAGGATGGTGGTACTTTTCAAGAACGCTTCGTCACTCGCATTTGACATCGACGCCTGACCCCATTATGATACGCATAGCGAGTTGCAGGAAATATTAACACTCCAGAAGGTGGTTTCGCATGCATAGGCTGCACATACTTTCAGAAGGCTCGGTGGCCCAAACAATCGAACTGACAGCCAAGCTCATCACTGTCGGGCGAACCGAAGAGAACCAGATCTGCCTTCCGCACAAGAGCATGTCCGGACGACATGGAATTCTGGTACGCGCGGGCGATGAGTATCAGGTGCATGATTTTAATTCAACCAATGGCACCTATGTCAACGGCGCAAAGATCATTGCCTCCCAATTGAAGCATGGCGACTCCGTCCGCTTCGGTCACGTCGAGGCGCGCTACGAATCCAAAGATGTCCCTGCTCCCGAGCCAGCCAAGCCCGCGGACGCAGCCGAGTTGAAGCCTTCAGTTTCGTTGCGCACTGGTTCTCCGATCAGCCCGGCCAAAACGGGGATCGGCAAGGTTTCCATGCGCGACGTATCCAAACAGGGTGGTGGAAGCCGGCTCGAGGGCGGTGGCCCCGTAACGCTCCAACCTGGTTTCTCGAGCAAGAAACCCGAATAGACAAAGCCCGGCATCCTTCTCGGTTCTCACGCCTTGCGGAAGGTCAAGGTATCGCTGCCCTTTTTCTCCACATCGGCTTCGATCCTGTCGCCGTCCTTGAACCGACCGGAAAGGATTTCCAGAGAAAGAGCGTCGAGCACTTTCTTCTGAATCACGCGCTTTAATGGACGCGCCCCAAAAATCGGGTCATATCCCTCCCGGGCAATGAGCTTCTTGGCCTCGGGTGTGAGAGTCAGTGCGATGTTCTGGTCGGCCAGCCGCTTGCGCACGCGCTCCAGTTGGATGTCCACGATCCGCGTGATGTCTTCGATGCTCAAACGATGGAATACGATGATCTCGTCCACGCGATTCAAAAACTCCGGACGAAAGTGCCTGCGCAGGTCTTCCAGCACGAGCTTGCGCACCGTTTCGACATCGACGATCTCCTCCGCAAAATGCTGTGAGCCGATGTTGCTGGTCATGATGACCACGGTGTTCTTGAAATCCACCACGCGTCCCTGCCCGTCGGTAAGTCGCCCGTCATCGAGCATTTGGAGCAGGACGTTGAACACATCGTGGTGCGCTTTCTCGATTTCATCGAACAGCACG
>CAZAQZ010000335.1:0-3993 GCA_964487175.1 uncultured Verrucomicrobiota bacterium
TGTCGCGGACGCTGCCGGAACCGTTTCGTGATTGCCAGGTGCAACGGCTCGCATCGTTTTTCCGTGCGGCGCGGGACACGTTGATCTCGCTCGCACCGCATCACCGCGACCAACCGAGAGTGGTGCTGCTGACCCCGGGGCCTTATAACGAAACCTACTTCGAGCATGCTTATCTGGCGCGCTATCTTGGCCTCACGCTGGTCGAGGGCGGTGACCTGACGGTGCGTGACAACCGCGTGTTCATCAAGACACTCGAAGGGCTGCAACCGGTGGATGTCATCCTGCGTCGTCTGGACGACAGTTATTGCGATCCGCTTGAACTGCGCGGTGACTCGTTCCTCGGAGTGGCAGGCTTGGTGGAGGCAGTGCGCGCAGGCAATGTGACCATCGCCAATGCGTTGGGTTCCGGGCTTATCGAAACCTCATCCATGATGGCGTTTTTGCCGGGGCTCAGTCGACAGTTGCTCGGGGAGGAATTGAAGATGCCTTCGGTGGCGACGTGGTGGTGCGGACAGCCAAAGGAACTTGAATATGTGCTGGGTCATCTCGACAAGCTGGTATTAAAGAAGGTATTCCAGACAGAGATTCGAGATCCCCTCTTTGGCAAGACGCTTGCGGAAAAGGAAAAATCGGCGCTCGTCGCTGAGATACGCGCGCGACCGCAGGACTTTGTCGGTCAGGAACAGGTTTCGCTGTCCACAGCGCCGGTGTGGCTTGGGAGCAAATTGGAGCCACGGCCCATCGTGGTGCGCGTGTTTGTGGCCGCCTCAGGCGATTCGTACGTGGTGATGCCGGGAGGGTTGACCCGGGTTTCGAACTCCCTGGAAGTCCCGATTGTTTCGATGCAAAGCGGCGGAGGCAGCAAGGACACCTGGGTGTTGTCCGACACGCCCGTCAGCACAGTGTCATTACTGGCGCCGCCGGGCACACCAATCCGGGTGGACCGAGCGGCCGTCGGATTGCCGAGTCGGGTGGCGGACAATTTGTACTGGCTGGGCCGGTATGCGGAGCGCGCGGAAGGATTGATGCGGCTGTTGCGCAGCGTCATCACGCGGTTGACCGATGAGGCCGTGACCGAAGACACGCCCGAGCTGGCGGCGCTGCTTGAGGTGTTGGTTGGGCTGGAGTTATTGCCGTCGCGGTTTGCGAAACGGGTTCCGCTGAGCGATTTGGAACGTGAAGTGTTGTCGCTCATTTTCAAGCAGCAACGGCATGGGGGGTTGCGCGAGATTTTGAACCGTCTGCGTCGACTCGCCAGCGTCGTGCGCGACCGGTTGTCGATCGACACGTGGCGGATCCTAAACCAACTTCGGCAGGACCTGAGCGTCCGGCAAAGCCGCGTGCAACTCAGCGATGCGCTGGCACATTTGAACCGTGCGATCATGGACTTGGCGGCATTCAGCGGCATGGAAATGGAAAACATGACGCGAGGCCACGGCTGGCGGTTTCTGGACATCGGTCGCCGGCTGGAACGCTCGATTTACATGACGAACCTGCTGCGCGCCGCGCTGGGCGTTGCCGTGGCGGACGGCGCAGTGCTCGATCCGTTATTGGAAATCGCCGACAGTTCGATGACCTATCGCCGTCGTTATTTTGCGCAGCCGCAACTCGCGCCGGTGCTCGATCTGTTGCTCGCCGACGAAACCAACCCACGCTCGCTGCAATTTCAATTGGAGGCATTGGCCGATCACATGCGGAACCTGCCCCGCGAAACCGGAGCACCGTCACCAACGCGGGAGGAGCAGTTGATTTCGCAGATGACATCCCGGATGCGGCAGCCGGACATTCAGGCTCTGTCCACGGCAACGGGCGAGGAACAGCTTCGCAGTGCCAAGGCGCTGCTGGGTTCGATCGAGGAAGGCGTGCGGGAACTGTCGGACACACTGGCGCATTATTATTTCAGCCATGCAGAGCAACGGGTGAGCTGAGGAACCCACCGTGAACTACGAGATCATCCACACCACCGAATATGATTATAGCGATCCCGTGTCGGTGTCGCATCACGTTGTCCGGCTCGGTCCGAGGGGATTGCCCCGCCAACAATGTGTACAACACGAGTTGCAGATCATGCCGCCCCCCGCAGTAACCAGTACGCGAACCGATTATTTTGGAAACACGACGGTATTCTTCGCCATGCAGGGGCCGCACGAACGGCTGACTGTCAGTGCGCGCAGCAGGGTTTCATTGATCCCGGCGAGCCTTCCGAATCTTTCCGAAACGCCACCATGGGAGACGATGCTCGACCGGACGAAGCTGCCGCTGGACGTCGTCGAATTTGTGTTTGATTCGTCGCTGGTCAGGTCGAGCATCGAATTGCTGGCGTATGCCGGGCCGTCGTTTCCACAAAGCCGGCCCTTGCTGGAGGCGGTTGGCGACCTGACGCGGCGAATTCACGACGAATTCACGTTCGATCCAAAAGCGACGACGGTCGCCACGCCGCTGACGGAAGTATTCAAATCGAAGCGCGGCGTTTGCCAGGATTTTGCGCAGCTGGAGATCGCCTGTCTGCGGTCGCTGGGATTGCCGGCGCGTTACGTCAGCGGCTATTTGGAGACGGTCCCGCCGCCCGGTAAACCACGGCTGGTGGGCGCGGATGCTTCGCACGCATGGCTGTCGGTGTATTGCCCGGAAAACGGCTGGATCGACGTCGATCCAACGAACAATTTGTTCCCGTCGGACACGCACGTCACGCTCGCCTGGGGACGCGATTACAGCGATGTCAGCCCGATTCGCGGAGTGATCCTTGGCGGGGGCGAACATTCACTCAGGGTTGGCGTTGATATGGTACAGTTGGGAGAGCGATGAATTTAACGAAGAGCATAGGGTTGGGCAGTGCGGCGACAAAGTTCTCTGACGAGAAGATGATTCTGTACATCAATCTGAAGCTGGCGTTGCTCGGGTTGCCGACAGTGACGGCGAAGGCGGACCCGGAGTTTGATGAGATAACGTCGGCGTTGCTGTTGCATCAGCACGAGACCGACAGATTGCTGGCGGATTATCTTTGCCCCGCAGACCAGCGGATACAGGATTTTATCAACGACTACCTGCAGGGTACCGGTGTGACTGCTAAACTGCCGGGCCGGACGTTTGAGCTGGATCGATACGGGCTGGCACGCGTGCTGTCTTTGCCGGTTGATCGCGACGAGTTCATTTCGGAGCTTGTCCAGTCCTACCGGGTCAAACAGGGCGTGCTCCACAATCCCAAAAGCGACCGGCGCACGACGCAGGGCATCTTCCACGTCGCCGAAGGTGGGCTACCGATTCCCGACGACAAGCGGGGCGTGCCGAAGGCGGCATTTGCGAAGCTCCTCAAACTGGCACTGGCTCCGCCGCGGGAATCGATGCGACTGCCATTCACGGGATCGCAGACGGAACAGGCGGAATGCTTTGTGTCGCTGCTGTTGCGGCCGATCGTCTGTCCCGACGTGCCGGGCTACATCACCGAAAAGACGATGGAAATCCGGTTTTTCGCGCCGGGGAGCCTCGTGAGCAATCTCGATTTCGTGGAAAGCATTTTCAGCAACGCGGGCGATCCTTTCCTGCCCGAGAACGACGCTGGACTGGATGTGGATCATTGGACGGGCCACTCTGGTTGCGTGATTCTGGCGCCGCATCTTACAAAAGTCACCAAGAAGCAAGTCGGGCTGCCGCCTTGGGACGCCGCCACTGACCGACAACGCCGCGACGGGATGTGCTGGAAGTCTGAGACGGAACTGTATAACGGCGGCGAGGCGTTCAAGCTCACCTGTCGCGATCAACGCGGCGTGATTATTACGATGATCGCCGACAACTATTTCGGGTACTGTAAGAAAGAGGTCAAGACGCAGATCAGTTATTCGGCCAACCTCTACGGCCTGTGCGAGGAGGAACATGCCGGCGGCGCGCTGGTCTTTCCGAGTTACGACTTGGGCGAGGAGTTCAGCGGTTTCGTGAACGTTCCTCGTCACGGGCACAATTATGAGGAAGTGATCTCGCTGTTCAGCGAGGCGATGG
>CAZAQZ010000336.1:0-3990 GCA_964487175.1 uncultured Verrucomicrobiota bacterium
AGGTTTCGGTGAAGATCAACATCGCGCCGGTCACGATCATCACCATCGAGCCCCAAACGAGCGCCCAGTATTCCGCCTTCTCGGCGTAGTTCCAACGACGGTGCGGTGGTGGTGAGTTGCGCAGGCCGATGTTGTAGGCCAGTTGCGCGATCGCATCCTTCGCGTCGTCCCATACAAACCATAGTGATCCTACCGCGCTGCGTCCGCGTTTCGTGACGATCAAGGTCGCCACGTGCACCACGAAGAACGCGGCGAATGTCCACCCGCAAATGCGGTGAATCATTCCCCGCACGGCACTGCCGTTGGGCAGCGCGCGGAACGGCCAGCTCCACGCCGCATCGGGGAATTTGTGCGCGAAGCCCGTGTAGGCCAGCAGAACGAACAGCGCCATCAGCACGAAATGTTGGAAGCGCGCGATCTTCGTCAACCGCTCCTCGGCGGCCGCGTCGGCGCTCACTGCGCGAACGTGGGCGCGTGTCTTCTTCGAGTAATCGAGCAACACAAAGATCCCCATCCCGCCGATGGTCAGCGCGATCAACGCGATGTAGAACCAGGAAACAAAATTCACAATCCACGGTTTGCCTTCCGCCGCACCGGGGGGAGCGTGGATGCGGAAAAACTCCGCGCTGAGCCGCGTGCCGATGCCCGGATGACATTTGCCGCAGGTTTGCGGCAGGTTGTTCGAGTTGATGGTCGACAGCGGATCGTTCGCCGGCAGAATATCGTGCACGCCGTGGCAGGAAGCGCAGTTGGCG
The DNA here is from genome assembly GCA_964487175.1 of uncultured Verrucomicrobiota bacterium. Taxonomy (GTDB): domain Bacteria; phylum Verrucomicrobiota; class Verrucomicrobiia; order Palsa-1439; family Palsa-1439; genus CAWFPN01. The sequence continues at coordinate 756 of CAZAQZ010000336.1, forward strand.
GCGGTCAGGTTGCCGCCCTGCAAGGCCAGACCGTGAAAGCTTTGGGCGTAGGTGGCAAACACATTCGGCGGCAGCCGGTATTGGGCGATGATCCGTTGCGCCGCATGGCATTGGCCGCACGTCTCGGGAATGTTGGCCGGAGCAACGCGTGAGCTCGCCAGCTTCACGGCGGTGATCGTGTGTTCGCCGTGGCAATCGGTGCAGACGGGTGCGTCGCGGATGCCCTGGGTAACCGCCTTGCCGTGGACGCTGCGGATGTAGGTCTCGCGAATGTTGTCATGGCACTTGCCGCAGGTGGCCGGGATCGTCTGCCAATAGAGCTTCGATTGCGGATTGGTCGAACGATGCAAATCGTGCGAGCCGTGGCAGTCCGTGCACACCGCCGCGTTGACGACGCCGTTGCTGTGGGCGATACCGTGGACGCTTTTTTCGTAGCTGACGATGACGGAATGCTGGCGGAGATTGAATTTCTCCATTTCCGCCACGTTGGCGTGGCATTTCGCGCAGGTGTCGGGAATGTTGGCGCGATTTACCGGTGAAGCGGGGTTGCGGTTGTCCAGAAGTTGGTGGGCGATGCCGTGGCAGGCCTGGCAGGTGGCCGCTTCGGAGACGCCGCTGGAAAGCGCGACGCCGTGATCGCTTTTCAGGTAAATGTCCGTCTCGATCCGGTGGCACTGGCTGCAACTGACCGGCTTGTGCGTTTCGCTGTGCGGCAGGTCGGTGATGTCGGTGTGACAACTCGTGCAGAGATTCTTGGCGTGGATCGAGTGGGAGAATTTGTCCTCGTCGACGAACAACGAGATCGCCTTGCCCGTCCCGTTCGTCTTGACCATCGTCTGGTCGGAATGGCAGGCAAAACAGTCAGAGTTTTCGATGGCCTTCGCACGTTGCGCGGGCCAGAACCACAGTGTCAGGATGCAAGCGCACGCTGCCCACCAGTGTTCACTTCGCTGCATAGCTGTGCATTCCGCTCAGCAGGAAGTTCACGCCAAAATACGTGAACACCACCGAGCTGAAACCGACGATCGAAATCCATGCGGCCCGTTTCCCGCGCCAGCCCCGCATGAACCGGCAATGCAGGAACACCGCGTAGGTGAACCACGTGATCAGCGACCATGTTTCCTTGGGGTCCCAACTCCAGTACGTGCCCCAGGCGAAATTGGCCCAAACCGCGCCGGCTATGATTCCGACCGTCAGAAACAAAAACCCGAACGAAATCGTCCGCGCCGTCGCTTCATCGAAGGCATCGACAAGTTCGCGCCGGGCATGGCTGCCGGTTCTTGCGACGATGAGATAACAAACGCTTGCCGCGAACGCCACCGCGAACGCCCCGTAGCCCAGGAAACACGTGAACACGTGCACCGTCAGCCAATTGCTCCGCAACGCCGGCACCAGCGGTTTGATGTCCGATTCGTACGTGCTCGCATACGCCAGCGTCAACACAGCCAGCAACGCCGTCGCCGCGCCGAGTGCCGGGATCTCGTGACGAATCCGCAACGCGAGGTACACGACCACGACCGCCCATGCGAACAGCACGAGCGACTCGAACATATTGCTAAATGGCGCGCGTCCCGCGGCGATCCAGCGCAGGATCAGGTAGACCGTTTGCGCGAGCGCACCTGCCGATAGCAGCACCGTCGCGGCGGTGGTGAGCCTCCGTTTGGCGGAAAACAGGTTAGCTGCTGCAAGCAGCAGTGCCATCAGGTAGCCACTGAGGCTTAGATTGAATGCGAGCGCCATGTTCGTTCTCCTGGGCAGCGCCGATCTTGCGGACCAACGCAGCCGTGTGTTTGTCGATGATGGAGCGGCACAACGCCAGCTCCTGTTCGCGATCCTGCACGTTGCGGCGCACAATCGCTTCGAGGTCGTCGATATTGTAGAGATACACGTTGTCGATGCGCGCGATGTCGGGGTCGATGTCGCGCGGCACAGCGATGTCGATCAGGAACAACGGCCGGTTCCGCCGCGTGGCCATCAACGCCTCGATGTCCGCGCGATGCAAAATCGTTTGAGGACAACCAGTCGAGCTGACCACGATGTCCACGTCGGCCATGCCCTTCAGGCATTCGTCGAACCGGATCGCCTGCCCGCTGAACTCCGCCGCCAGCGCCTGCGCGCGATCGAACGAACGGTTCGACACGAGGATCGATTTCGCGCCCTTCTTGGCGAGATGGCGCACGCAAGCCTCCCCCATCTTCCCCGCGCCAATGATCATGACCGAGTGCTTCGACAGGTCGTGCCTGAAAATCTTCTCCGATAACTCCACCGCCACGCTGCCGACGGAGGTTGCGCCACGGCCAATCCCCGTGCTGGTGCGAATTTCCTTCACGGTTTGGAAAGCCTTCTGGAAAACACGGTTCAGCGTCGGGCCCGTCAGTCGCGCCGCGTGCGCCGCTTCGTACGCGTGCTTGACCTGGCCGGTGATTTCCGTTTCGCCCAGGACCATCGAATCCAATCCGCTGGCAACCGCGAACAGGTGCGCAATCGCGTCCGCGCCCACACGCACGTAGAGGTGTTCCCGCACGTCACAGACGTATTTCGAAAGCAATTGGAAGAGCGACTTGATGTTGCCGTTGACGCTGGGGGCGACGCCATAGATTTCCACACGGTTGCAGGTGGAGATCAGCACAACTTCGTCGAGGGCGCCGACGACCCGGAGACGGCAAGCGTGGCAGCCGAGCTTGGAAGGCGCGACGGCCAATTGCTCGCGCAACTCCACCGGAGCCGTCTTGTAACTCAGGCCGGCAACGAAAACGCTCATGGGGTTTTCCTCTGCTCGTTGAGCCAGGGATTGAGATAGAACACAATGAACAGCCCGACGATCAGCAGCGAAAATCCCGCGTAGACGACGGGCACGCCTGGATCCTTCACGACTTGAAGCGACGTGTAAGACGGATCGTCGGGGTTATAGCCCGACTGGTAAAATGTGTAGCCTTTGAACGAGAACGGATGATTCACTTCGATCGTTTTCGCCTGCACCACCGCTTCGTTGCCTTCGACGAAGTCCAGCGTGCTCTTAAACCCCTTGATCGGGCCGTTGATGGCCCGCGGGTTCATCGAGACGCTGGCTTGATAAACCATCTCCAGGGGGTTTAATCCCTTCGGCTCGCCGTCCGGACTGTGCATCACGAAATCCGGGAATTTTGCGAACAACCAGCGGTGGTTCTGGTAGCTCGGTCCTGCCACCGCGACGAGAATGGCCGGGTTCCGCGGCACGCTGGAGCGGCTGGTGACA
>CAZAQZ010000337.1:0-3986 GCA_964487175.1 uncultured Verrucomicrobiota bacterium
CCGGACGTGCCGGCGATCGTGGTAATCGCCGAAGAAATCAAGCCGGACGAGGCATGCCTAGTTCCAGAGAAACGCCAGGAAATCACCACCGAGGGCGGCCTCAACGTTGCCGCCGCGTCGAAATCGCTCGGGCGCACGATTGCTCGGTTGAAGAAGTCAGGCATCAGCGTCAGTCTGTTCATCGATCCCGATGCTCGGCAGGTGCGAGCGGCGGCGGATGCCGGCGCGGATTTTGTGGAGTTGCACACGGGCACGTATGCGAATTGCCGCGGCGAATCCGCCACAGAGGCGGAGATCAAGAAACTGATCGCAGCCGCGCAACAGGCCCACACACTTGGCTTGCGCGTCAACGCCGGGCATGGGCTGAATTACCACAACACGACCGGCATTCTCGCGGTGCCGCATCTGGAGACGCTGAACACCGGCCACGCCATCATCACCCGCGCCGTGTTCGTCGGACTGCGCCAGGCTGTCCAGGAAATGCTGGCGCTCATGGCACCCTACAAGGGATGAGTAATATGACGCACATTCTGGGCACGGGCATCGACATTGTCGAAACCGCGCGCATTCAGGATTCGGTGGAAAAATTCGGCGATCGATTTCTGAACCGATGCTTTTGGTCCGACGAGGTTGCCTATTGCCAGGGCATGAAGTTTCCCGCGCTGCATCTGGCAGCGCGTTTCGCCGCGAAGGAAGCAATCTCGAAGGCTTTCGGCACGGGCATTGGAAAACAACTTGGTTGGAAGGATATGGAAGTGCGCAAGCGTGACTCCGGCGAACCCTACCTCGTGCTGCACGGTCGGGGAGAGGAGCTTGCCCAGGCCCGCGGGGTGACGGAAGTGTTCATCAGCCTGTCGCACTGCAAGGAATATGCCGCAGCGCAGGCCGTGATTGTCGGCCGTTCAGCGGGCGCGCAGCAGTAATACCGCGGCGACAATGGCGAAGATCACGTTGGTCAGCCAGGCAGCCAACGGCGGTGAAATATGGCCGCCCTGGCCCATTGCCAGCGTGATGTGCGTGAGAAAATAAAAAACCAGCACGAGGCCCAGCGCGATTCCGACACTCTTCATGGGGCCGCTTCGGGTCACGCTCATGCCAAGGGGGATCCCGAGCCACACCACGATGAAGCAGATCAACGGAAACGCGTAGCGATAATGGAGCGTCACGCGATACAGGTCAATGTGCCGGGTATTGCCGGACGCGCGCAACGCGCGTATCTGGCCCCGTAATTCGCCGGAAGTCATGCCATCCGGCTGTTTGCCTTCAAGCGCCAGCCGTTTGGGTGATTCCTTGTTCAGGCCCGGGAAATTCGTTTCCGCCACGTGGACCGGCGCGGACTGCTCCTTGCGGTCGTCGTACACATCCGCTTCGTAGAACTGCCACACATTGCTGCTCCACTGGGCACGCTCGGCATAGACGTCAAACACGGGAGACCCGTCGGCGTTCTGCTGGTGCACCTCGACCGTCTCCAGCAGTTTATCGCGCGGAGTGAACCGTCGCGCGTACCAATTACGATGCGCCACTGCGTCTGAGTAAAAGAGGTTTTCGAGCACACCTCGTTTGCCCTTGCCGCGCAACTCCTCCAGGAGCGCCTCTGATTTCTCGTTGGCACGGGGCACAAAGATTTCGTTCACGCCGAAGACGACCAGGGACGCGAGCGCGCCGACAGCCAGTAAGGGCACGGACATTCGGATCACGCTGATGCCGCTCGCGCGCAAGGCAATCAGTTCGTTATGCTTGGCGAGAGTGGACAAGCAGAACAATACCGCGAGAAGCAGCGAGATCGGAAGAATCAGCACAAACGCCGGGGCTAGGATGATCAAATAGTAGTGCAGCACCTGGGTCAATCGAGCGTGGTATTGAATGAAGTCGGAGAGATTGGTCAGTAAATCCTGCACGATCCACAACATCAAAAACGCGTCGAAGCAATAGAGCAACGGCAGCAAAAACTCCCGCAACAGGTATTTGTCCAGAATCCGCACGGCACCAGAGTAGGCAGACCCGGGGGCGCGAGGCTAGAAAAATGTAACGACCGGCCGGCGCAGGGTTCGCCTAACGGTCGCCGTTCTTGAGCTGATACAATGCCCGCGAGACGCGCTGGGCATCGTTCATCAGGTTCAGCACCCGGAGAATGTACCCGGTGCCCTTGTGGCTGTGCGGTTGCATGCGTTCATTATACAGGCGCGTCAGCTCGTGGAAGTGCAGCGGCTCAGCCCGGTCGCGCAGGATGTCGGCAATCACCAGCTCGGTGCCGACGGACGGCAGAAAATACCGACGGTCAACGGTGCCGCTGATGTCCGGGTGATGATTCAGCATGACCGTCACCAGGCGCGGGCGCTGGCCATTGAGGAAATTCAATTCATCGGAGACGCCGGCCAGGATCTGCTCGAAGGGGACGGGCTTGCGCGCATCGTTCAACAATTGCAGGATCTGTTTCTCCACCTGGTTCAATACCTGGGGTGGCAGGGTGGAAAAATAGTCGTAACGGAAATTCACGCGCGTGAGCGATTCGCTGAGCAGGAGCATGGTACCCCATGGTTGATAACCTCCCAGCGCGGGATCATTCGCCCAATCCGCCAATTCGGGCGAGGTGACCACGCACCCTTGCTCCATGATTTTGCTGGCCCAGTAAATCTCCAGGGATTCAGCGACGGCGCGACAGAGTTTCGATCGCAGGGTCGCGACAGCAGCCTCTTCGACCTGACGGACTCGTTCGCGGGTGACTTTGCCGCGCATATCGGCGATTTCCTGAAGGGTGCGCCGCTTCATTTGCGGGCGGAACAAGGGATCGGTCAGACCGTAGCGCTGCTCGATTACGAACACTTCCTGACGATTGAGAAACTCGCGGATGAGCGCCCGGAAATTGGGCAAATCGCTTTCGTTATTCTCCAACCGCTTTGCCCAGCCAAAGAACCAGTGGACATTCCTCAATGAACTGGCCCCAAAGCTTCGCAGGCCCAGAAGACGTTCATCGGGCCAATTCCGAAGTTCTCCCACTGTCTTGACCCCGGCTTTCTGGACGCAATGTACAACACGGGCGCTGAGTCCCGATGTTTCCACTTGCCATCGGTCAATATCGACCCTCGTCAGAACCGGTTTCTTGATTGGCTCAAGGTGCATGTGCATGATAACGACTCCCTCGTTTGGTAGTTGACCCGTCAGTACTACCCAATAGGTAGTAGGATGTTATAAAGACCATTTAACTGCAAGTTATTTTTTGTGAAATCTTAACTCATTCGCCATCAATATGTAACGTGTGTATTCACCGCTAACAATTGACCTATTTCTTGCCATCTGTGAGAAAAGTGCAGCAAATAGCAAGAGAATTTAGACGCTCACTGATTCAACGTGGCGGCAAGTACAACACAGAGAGGGATGTTCGTTACTTCGTTGTCGGCGGTGGCGCTGAGGCCGGTGCGGGTGCCGGGGTCGGCGTAGCGGGGGCCTGTTCTGGATTTCCGCCGAATGAACCGGCCATCTGGCTGATGTCGATGATCTGCACGCCTGCGGGAGGGTGATACTTGAAGAGATCGTCGGAAACATCCTGATTAAACTTGACGTTGGAGAGCCCCACCGACATCGAGACGTTCGACCCGGTCTTCGGGTACTGTTCATAGCGGTGGACGAATCCGTCATCCTGACCGATGTAGACTATCACCTTGCCCACATGAGCTGCCAAGGCGGCGATTTGGTTATTGGTCAAGGCCGCTTCCTTCCAATTCCCCTCGATCACGTACAGGGACTGGCCATCCATTGCCTGCACTCCCTTCGTGATATAGTTCATCATCTCCTTGTTGACTGCCCATTGCTGGCTGGGGTCCATCGCCTTGACCGGGTCGATCTTCATCCCCGTCTGTGCCAGGATGTTGCTCGTCGTCTCGACCACGTCCATTTTCATGACCTGCTGGTGCCCCGCCATGTCCACCGCCTGCCACAGGATCACAACTTGCTCTTTCGTCGATGCCTGGTGGCTGATTGAAATCCCC
>CAZAQZ010000338.1:0-3985 GCA_964487175.1 uncultured Verrucomicrobiota bacterium
TGCATTACACGGGCCATCAACTGCGGGATTCGCTTCAAAGCCCCGCGGCTTCCGACAGCAGTTTTCTGCACGAGCGCAGGTAGGACCACTTTTCATGCACCGGATTTTGGCCATCATCGAACGCGATCTGCGACGGTTTCGCCGCAGCCCGACGCTGATCATTGTTTCCATGGTCATGCCCCTGGTGCAACTCGTGGTGCTCGGCTACGCGTTTGGCGGCAACGTCAAACACCTCAAACTGGGCGTCGTGGACGAGGACCACCGTGTGCCGGCGGCACAATTGAAGGAACTGCTGCAGGCCGTATCGGCCAACGCGCGGACGTTCAATCCGATCTGGTACAGTGATCAGTCGCTCGCGATGCGGGATTTGCGCAATGGGCAACTCAACGGCGTGCTGAATATTCCGCCGGAATTTTCACGCAAGGTGCTTGCCGGGGCCAACCCGCGGGTGGCGCTGGTGGAGGACAACACGGACCGGTTCTCGGCATCGGCACTGGAAGGGTCTTTAAACTCCATACTCGAGCCGTTCAATGGGCCGTCCACGCAGCCGCGCACGACAGCGAGTGCCACGTTGTCCGTCGTGGAGATATATCCGTATGTCCCCTACATCCAGTTTTTATTGCCGGGCACGATCGCGTTGGCGATTTTTGTGTCGGCGATGATCGGCGGCGGGATCATTTTCATCGATGATAAAGCGCGCGGCCTGCATGATGGTTATTTGGTGACACCCATTCGCAAGTACGAGTTGATCCTGGGCTTCAATCTCGCCGGCGCGGCCAAGGCAATCATCGCCGGGCTGGTGCTGGTGACGTGCGGGTCTCTGATCGCCGGCATTCCCGATCCATTCAATGTGGCGCGGCTGGCGCGGATGCTGTTGCTGGTCGTGGCGACGGCGCTGGCCTTGATCAGCATGATGTTCCTCCTGATGGTGCGGGTTAGCGACCCGCTGGTGCCGCGCGCGATTTTTGGGGTGCTCAACACGGTGCTGTTCTTTCCGAGCGGTGCGGTCTACCCCATCGAGGCATTTCCGCCATGGATGAGAGTGATTACGGTCGTAGACCCTTTCACGTACGCCGTGCATGGGTTCAAGGAACTCATCTTGAAGAACACGGGGTTGATGGCGATCAGCGGCGATTTGGCCTTCCTTCTCGTCTTCGCCGCGCTGGCCATGGGCGCGGCGACACTGCTGTTTCGCCGCAGTTTGTAAGCCTGCGGGCGCCGGGTTACAGACGTTCGCGGCCGCCGTAGCCCGTTTCGATATCGTGCCAGAACTCGATGTCGTCTTCTTCGAGTTCCCAGCAGAGAAAAACCTCACGTCCCTGACGCAGATGGGGAAAATCAACAAGCCCCCGGTCGAAATCCTTGATGACGACGCCCATTTCCTGGATGCGGCGCACCTGTACATTGACTTGGAGCAAGTCCATCATCATGGAGGACACATCCTTGCCGCCCAAATCGCTGCCCGCATGGGTTGTCATCTTTCCCAGTTTCTCGTCAGTCTCGGAGAAACGCTGGCGGCGACGCTGCGCGTCCTTGAGTGCATTGCGCAATTGCGGCAGCAGCGCCCGGGCTTCCTCAAGTGTGAAGTGTTTTTGGAAATGGAGCATCACGTCTTTTTGGCAGTCTGATCGTCGATTCCCTTTTGCGTCGTATGCCACGCCAGCGTCGCGCATTTCACGCGGACGGGGAATTTCAGGACGCCCTCGAGCGCCTTTAAGTCGCCCATTTCTTTTCCACCGAATGGGACATCCCCGCGCATCATTTTGAGAAACTGCGAGATGAATGTTTCCGCTTCCGGGATGGTTTTACCGAGGAGTTTTTGTGTCATGATTGACGCCGACGCCGTACAGATCGAACAGCCCCGGCCATCAAATTTGAGATCCGCGATTTTTCCATCCACGACCTTCGCCGTGACGTCGATTTCGTCACCGCAAAGAGGGTTGGACTCATGCCCGACCAGATCGGCAGGCGCCACCTTGCCCTTATTGCGGGGCCGACGGTAGTGGTCCAGTATGATTTCTTGATAAAGCTCTTCGAGCATAGGGGTAGATTAGCACAGAAAAGGGGGCCGGTAAGCAAAAAAGCCAGTCGACCGACCGTTTGGCTCAGCCTTAGAACCGACGACTCTCAGGAAACGACGATCCGTTGTGTCCGATGGCCCGTACGAACGCGGATGTACCCACGATTCATCAAGTCGGCAACCGCAAGGCTCATCTCGTGGTCGTTCCGGGTAAACTGGGACACGATTCGAATCACGTCCTGAAGCGTTAGATTTGTTCGCCTGCGACTCTTCATCATTGTCACCACTTACTTAGACGCACGAAGAGTCAAATTTGTTTCAAAAAAACGACAGTCACGTGAAAATATACGGGGCCGAGAAAGCGCGTCAGGTTCACGGCTGGTTGAGGTTCGTTTTCTCCTTTGCCTCCGCCGACTCGATGTCCGCCCACGATGGCGCGCGCCAGAGGTAGAGGTTGGTGCTGTTTCCCCAAAGAGGTTATTGCCATCCGGGGAGAACGACACGCCACCGGCTCCGGTGCCCTGATTTTCCAGGGTCAACACGTCCTGCCAGCTATCCGTGTCGCACAATCTCACCGCTTCCTTGTCATTGCTGGCGATGGCGAGCCGTTTGCCGTCCCGTGAAAAGCTCGATGGTTTTACCCCGTTAAGAAAGCCGCCGATAGTCGCCACGAGTTTCCAGGTTGCGACATCCCAAACTTTGGCAAAACCGAGTGAACTGGTCACCGCGAGCAGCTTTCCGTCAGGCGAGAAAAAGGCGTTGTAAGCTTCCAACACACCCAGATCCACTTTCGTCTGGCTGGCGTCAGCGAGGTTTCTGAAAACGACGTCTCCCTCTCGACCAATGGCCATGTAGGATCGTTCGTCAGGCGTAAGCTGTGCTGCGCCGTCAAAGAAACCAAACGACAATATCCGCGCCGGGCAGACGCTATTCGTCTTTGTCGACAGACTGGCCACCGTCATGGGGAAACTTGAAGACGAGCCTAAGGGCTACCGCACCTATATTCGCGAGATCTCCAAAGAATCCAAACTCTGGCGGGGAGCCAAAAGACCAGCGCGGCACCAGTCGCGCGTGGAGCGTCGTCAATAGCCCAATTGACGGCCTGTGGGGCAGGCGCCGAAGAATTTCTTTGATTTGTGGAGGGCTTCGATGAAGGTGTCCACCTCGTCCCGAGTGTTGTACAGGTAAAAACTGGCGCGCGCGGTGGCAGCAAGCCCGAGCCTCTTGTGCAGCGGCATGGTGCAGTGGTGTCCCGCCCGGATAGCAATGCCATCCTGATCCAGAAATGTCGCCAAATCGTGGGGATGCACGTCGCCCAGCGTAAACGCGACCAAACCGCCGCGCTGCTCGACGTCCTGCGGACCATACACCACGACTTCGGGGAACTCTTTCAGCCGCTGCAGTGCATATTGGGTGATTTCCTTTTCGTGCTTGCGGATTTTGTCCATCCCAATTCGTTCCAGATAATCCACCGCAACACCCAACCCGATGGCCTCCGCAATGCTGGGCGTGCCTGCTTCGAATTTGTAGGGCAGGTCGTTGTAAACGGCGTGGTCGAACCACACTTCCTTGATCATCTCGCCCCCGCCCATGAAGGGCGGCATCGCTTCGAGCAGGGCTCGCTTGCCGTACAGCACTCCGCTGCCAGTCGGTCCGCACATCTTGTGGCCGCTGAACGCAAAGAAATCGCAGCCCAGCGCCTGCACATCGATCTTCATGTGCGGCGTGCTCTGCGCGCCATCCACCAACACAATCGCGCCCTTCTTATGGGCGGCATCCGCGATCCGGCGGACCGGATTGATTGTCCCGAGCGTATTGGACGTGTGCACAACGGCGACAAGCTTGGTGCGGTCGGTGATCAACTTGTCGAGATCGTCGAGCCGCAGCGTGCCGTCGGGATTCAGTTCGATGCGTTTGATGACCGTGCCCGTCGCTTCGCAGACCTGATACCATGGCACCGTGTTG
>CAZAQZ010000339.1:0-3980 GCA_964487175.1 uncultured Verrucomicrobiota bacterium
CAAGCGGCGCTGGGAGCGGTACACGACCGGCCAGGGCAACCAGCAGATCACCCACACCGGCGCGCGCAACAACGACCAGCCGGCCACTGCCCACGTCCATCTCGCCGGGACCGCGCAGCAAAGACGCCGGCAAATCAACCAGGCGGCCGTTGTCTCCAGTGCGATGGTCGCCGACAGACCGAGCCAGCCAAGGCCCCAGCCGGGTTGCAGCGCGAGGGCGGCCAGCCAGCCCAGCACGGGCGTGATCAGAATCAACCCGGCAAACCCGGCGGGCTCGCACCAACGCACCGTTTTCTGGCAGCGCAAGTAATGCAGCAGCGCGTCCCGTCGGCGTTCTCCTGACGGCAACGTTTCCACCATGACATCGCTCAACTGGACGGACGCCAGCCGCCGGCCCAGCAGGTTGTCATCGGCCATTCGCTCACCCAGTTCCTCCCAGCGCACCCGTTCACGGAAGGTCGCCGCGCGAAAAAACATGCCGGAGCCGAAGGCGAAGCGGATCGCATCGAACCGCTGGCAGGCCAGCACGCCAGGCAGGAATTCCACGTTCACGTAGAGCGTCTCCAGCAACATCGGGAACCTCTGCGGCGACGGGACGCGATAGGGACACGTGACAAGTTCCACCCCGGGCCTGGCGAGTTCGCACCGCAACCTTGCCAGGAGTCCGGGCGAGGCAACAATATCCGCATCACTCCACAGCCAGAACTCGCCTCGCGCGCGGCTCGCCAATTCATGAAGCCAGGAAACCTTCGGGTTGAGAAACGTTAGAGGTCGAGGCAGGCAAATCGTCTCGAATCGAGCGCGCGGATGTTTCCGGCTCCAGTCATCGAAGACCGGTTGCCAGGCGACGGCATCCTGCCGTTCGACCCCAAGCAACAATTCAGCGCCATCATCCAATTGGCTGACAAATGATTCCAGCGCCCCAACGAGGTCCGCCGGCGGCTCCGCCTTCCGGAGCGCCGTCAGCGGTTTGAAAATCGTCACGAAAGCGTCGGGGCGATCTCGGTCAGGCGAGGGCGGATTCGGCTGTTGCGACTCGGCCGTCACTCGCCCATGGACCAGCCAGAAGGAGAAGCATCGCCAGCCGACGGCCAGCAACGTCCAGCCAACCAACATCCATTTAAGAGTCAGCCACATTCGTTCGCACCGATAGTTCGGGGTTGATCAGACCCGGCGAAGTCCGGGACTGACGGAACCAGGCCACCGCTTCAGACACCGTCTGCTGCAAGGGCCGGGTCGGCTGCCAACCGAGGTCGGCAGCGGCTTTCCGGCAGGAGTAAACCGCCCGTTTGCGTGCGTGGGCGGCCGTTTCCAAACACACACGATTTGATCCAGAGGCTTCGCCAATCATCCCTGCGACTGCGACGATGCCCCAGGGCAGACACACGCGAGGCGATTTCCGTCCGCTGCATTGGGCCAACTCGCTCAGAAACTCGGACAGAGACAGATCATAGTGGCCAAGCAAATAGCGCTGGCCCGCTTGACCGCGTCGCGCGACGGTGACGATTCCTTCGGCCAAATCGGCGACGTTGAGGATGTTGAGCATCGTGTGCGCACTGAACGGGAAACGACCTTGCAAAAAATCCAGCACCATCGCGCCTGTCGGAGTGGGGGCTTCGTCTTCGGGACCGATGGGCGCGGTGGGACTGGCGATCATCACGGGCAACCCGCGCCGGGCCCAGTCGAGTGCGACGCATTCGCCCAGCCATTTCGAATGCCGATACGATTGCGCCCGCGGAACGTCTCCGGGAAAATCACTCTCTGTGATGGGACCGGAACGGGAGTTGAGCACGCTGGCGGAACTGATGTGCACAATCCGCTCAATGCGATTGTCACAGGCGGCTTGCAGGACATTCTCGGTGCCGAGGCGGTTGGTGGCTTCCAACAGGGAGCGGTATCGCCGGCCAAAACGATACACTCCCCCCAGATGGATGACGGTCTCCACCCCGCGACAGGCGTTCTGACAATCCGCCGCATTCAACAGATCGCCGCGCACCGTGTTCACTGCTTCACCAAACAATCGCCGGGCCTTCGCCTCATCCCGGCACAAGACGCGCACCTGCGATCCCTCCTTGAGAAGGGCGCGCACAACGAATCGCCCGATAAATCCGGTGCCACCGGTGACTAGGAATTGCGCGCCCCTCGACATTGAGGCATTATAACCCGACCCCATGAGACGGGAAGTGTTTTTCATAGCCGACGATTTTGGACAGGACGCGCAGGCCAACGCCGCGATCGTCGCCGCTCATGTGAACGGCGCATTGCACGGGGCCAGCCTGATGATGGGTCAGCCCGCGACTGAAGAAGCCGTCCGCATGGCACGCGACACGCCCGGTTTGCAAATCGGATGGCACCTGCATCTTTGCGATTCAAAGCCCGTCACACGCGATGCCTGGCCGTGGGCGCGGTCGCACACGCGCGCCGGATGGGCCATGGGGTTGTCGCGCAGCGGCTGGCGGCTGATGCGCGACGAGACTTCGGCGCAATGGGAGATGTACCAGGCGACGGGACTGCCGTGCGCGTTCGTCAACTCGCATCATCATCTGCACGCCCATCCATTTGTGTACGCGGCGCTGTTGGAGGTTTTGCCGCAAAAGTTTGACGGCTGGCTGCGGCTTGGAGCGCCGCGGTTCTTTTCGCCGGTGAAAGGCGACTGGTGGATGGAGGCGGTGGACCATGCGTTCATGGAATCGCGTCGCCGACATTGTCCCCATCGTTGCAGCGACACGATTTGGGGGCTCGGGCGGCTCCATCGAATGCGGGCGCAGGAAGTAACCGGGGCGATGTCGCACTTGCCCCCGGGTCTGCATGAGTTCATGTTCCATCCGAAAGCAAATACCGATGATACGGATCTTCGTTGCCTGATTGATTTGAAAGGAATGGGTATTCAATGACGAGATGGGGATTGTTGTTGGCAGTGCTGGTAACGGCAGGATGTGCGACAGCGGTCCCGAAAGCGTACACGGGCCGGCGATTCGATTACTCACAGGACTCGTTTGCCTTCGCCAACGACACCGTATGGAAGTATCGCGATGGTGAGCGGGTGACCGCTCCGGATCCACCCGAAGATCAGAAGCTGGAGAAATACTCGCGGCATTGCTTCGTGATGGCGTCAGCGGCCTTGCAGTTTTGGAAGACCGCGCGGTTCGACCCTCAAGCGCCTCCCGTGTCAGACGTTGAACTGGCCCGGCGGATTCGACAGGTGCGCAACACCCCCGCATGGAACCCGCCGCTGCCGGACGAACAGCGCATCGTGTTTCCCGGCTACGCGAGCTTTCGAGATTTAAGCGCGAGCGACGGGAAGGCATTGCGCGCCAATCTCGGCGCGGGCTGGACGACGTATTTCCACGTGCGCAAGTACTCAATGCCGTTCGTTCCCTCTCCCACGAATCAGGAGCGCACCCATGAGAAGCTGCGGGAATGGCTGGCCCGTGGGCTCCCGATGGTCGTCTGGCTGTACAATTTCCCGCACGTCAACATGAACCACGCCGTCACCGTGTTCGCCGAGGCCCCGCCGCCCGCACCGGGGCAATTCGCTTACCAGGTGTACGATCCGAATTTCACAGACGGTCCCCGCACGCTGGTGTACGACCCCGCTTCGCGGGCGTTCTCGTATCCGCCAACATTCTATTTCGTCGGCGGACTCGTCCACGTGCGGCCGATGTATTTGAGCCTGGTTCATTGACGGGTCTGTCTGTCCACCGTCGCCGCCAGCGCGGCAAACTCGCCGGCCAATGCCGGGTAGAGCGCCCGGTAGCGCGGATAATATCCCGCGTAAATTTCCGAAGCCTTGCCGGGCCTGGCAAACCGACCGGTCCTGACGGCCTGCCGGCATGCGTCGGGGACGCTTCGATAAACTCCCACGCCCACTCCAGCCAGAAGGGCCGCGCCGTAGGCCGCTCCCTCGGTCACGTTGACCGTCGCGATCGTCGTTCCAAACACATCGGCAAGAATCTGCCGCCACAACGCGCTTTGCGCGC
>CAZAQZ010000340.1:0-3959 GCA_964487175.1 uncultured Verrucomicrobiota bacterium
AGTTGCGCCGGCAAACCAATATCATCATTGTGGATATTCACGCGGAAGCGACCAGCGAAAAAATTGCGATGGGCCGGTTCCTCGACGGACAAGTCAGCGCGGTCCTCGGTACGCATACGCATGTGACCACAGCCGACGAACAAATCCTGCCCAAGGGCACCGCGTACATCTCGGATGTGGGAATGTGCGGGCCGCATGACTCGGTGCTCGGGCGTGATGTCGAAGCGGTATTAAAACGATTTCTGTCACAGATGCCTCAAAAGATGGAAGTGGCCACAGGAAATGTTTTGTTATGCGGCGTAATTCTCGATGTGGACGAAAACTCCGGTCGCGCCCGGTCAATCGAGCGAGTCCGCATCCCGAGTGACGGCGTATGACGATTCTACGGGCCAAATACGTTGTGCCCATGGCACAACCGCCGATCGAAGACGGCGCGGTTGTTGTGGGTGGGGATTCCATCATTGCGGTGGGGCCGACCCGTGAGATTCGCGCGGCCCATGCCGGTGATTTGAAGGACTTGGGGGAGGTGGTGCTGTCGCCGGGCCTGATCAACGCTCATTGCCATTTGGATTACAGCGACCTGAAGGACAAGGTGGAATGGCATGGCAGTTTCATGGAATGGCTCCTCAAGCTGGTTTCGCTGAAGAAGCAACGGACGGAGGAACAGTATCGGGCGGCAATCGTGGCGGGCCTCGATCAATTGCGCAGATCGGGGACGACAACGGTGGTCAACGTCGAGTCGTTCCCGCAGGTGATCGACCACCTGCCTGAATCATCACTACGCATCTGGTGGTGTTTGGAGTTGATTGATTTCAATCGCGGGATTTCGGCCGAGGAACTTGCGCGTCAGGCCGAGGAATTCATTGCCGCGCATCCGGTGGCATGGGGTGGTTTTGGCTTGTCGCCGCACGCTCCTTACACGGCGAGCGCGGCATTGTGCCGGTTGGCAGCGCAATACACGCGCGCCCGAAACATTCCCCTGACGATCCACCTGGCAGAATCAGAGGAAGAGGATGACATGTTCCGGCGCGGCGCCGGGCCTATGTACGACTATTTTTTACGCGCGGGACGCGACATGAGTGATTGCAAACGGATCGGCCCGGTTCAGTTGATGGCAGAATGCGAGGTGCTGGGCCCCAGTTTCCTGGCGGTCCATGCGAATTGCCTGACGCCACAGGACATCACATTGTTAAAGAATAGCGGATCGCATATCGTCCATTGCCCCAAGAGCCACCGCTTCTTCGGTCGGCGCACGGCGTGGCTGCCGGCGTTTTGGCAGAACAACATGAACGTCTGCCTCGGCACGGACAGCCTTGCCAGCAACGATACACTGGATATGTTTGCTGAAATGCAGGCCGTGGCGCGCGAGTTTCCACGCCTGGAGGCAGAGCAGATATTGAGGATGGCAACGGTGTGCGGGGGGAAGGCATTGAACCTCCCTGACAAACTGGGGATGATCACTCCGGGAGCCTGGGCAGACTTGATTGCTGTACCGTGGGATGGGGTCAGTTCCGACCCCTACGAAGCGGTGGTGTTCGCCGAACGACGCGTTCGGTTTTCGATGGTTGGAGGAAAGGCGGTAGTCGATGAAAACGAATAAGCTCACGCCGATTTTCGTGGCATTTATGATCGTAATGGTAGTGCGTCCGCTGTTGGCCGACGAGACCAGGACGTCTGCATCGACGGAGACGAACGCAAACGCGACAGGCAAACTGAGCGATGATCAACTGGGTGACCTGCTGCAGCAGGCGATCATGCTCGGGCGGGTTGGTCTGTATGACGAGGCCGAAGCACGCTGCAAACAGATTTTGGAACAGAAGCCCGACCAGCCAACGGTCAAACAGTTATTGCGCGAGATTGAGGAACAGAAGCGCCGCATTTACGGGCAGAATCCCGGTTACGATCTCACGCGGAAATTGAGCGAAACCGTCGTTCCCGAGGTGAAGTTCCGCGACGCGAACGCGTTCGACGTGCTGGATACGTTGCAAAGGGAGAGCAAGAAGCTCACGGCGGACAAATCGGAAATTAATCTCGTGTGGCAGGTTCCGCCGGACGCCAAGCTGTCAAAAATCACCCTGAACCTGAAACAGGTTCCCATGCTGGACGTAATCAAATACGTAACCGCCATCGCAAAGTTGAGTTATCGTGTTGATGCTCGCGCCGTCGTGATTTATCCTGCCGAGCCAGAGCCTGCGCCTGTGCCGACGTCAGGAGCCTCCTCCGAACCAAATGCCAAGCCTCAATGATCATTTGCGCGGCGAACTTGACCGGCTGCGCGCAGACGGCCTTTATCGGACGTTGCGCGACGTGGCATCAGCGCAAGGACCACGCATCGCTGTTGAGGGGCGCGAGTTTCTCAATTTCTCCAGCAACGATTATCTCGGTCTCGCGAACGATCCGATACTGAAGGAAGCGGCAACCGCGGCGGTGGAGGAATTTGGCATTGGCGCGGGCGCCTCGCGCCTTGTGTGTGGCAATCTCAAGCCATACACGGAATTGGAACAACGCCTCGCTCGTTTCAAGAACAAGGAAGCGGCACTTGTTTTCGGTAGCGGCTATGCCGCCAATGTGGGAACGATCACGGCGCTGGTGGGTGAGGATGACGTCGTCATCCTCGACAAGCTTGACCACGCCAGCATTATTGACGGTGCCCGACTAAGTGGCGCAACGATCCGCGTTTATCCGCACAAGAATCTCAAGAAATTGGAGGGCATCCTCCAGCAGAGTGATTCATTTCGACACAAACTGATCGTCACCGAGACTGTCTTCTCGATGGACGGCGACCTGGCGCCCCTTGCGGAGATCGTCGCACTGAAGGAGAAACATGACGCGTGGTTGATGATCGATGAAGCTCACGCGACTGGTCTGTATGCGAAGAACCGGCGCGGCATGGCCGAGGCAGCGGACGTGGAAGACAGGATCGATGTCACGGCCGGCACCTTAAGCAAGGCGCTTGGTTGCGCGGGTGGATTTGTCGTTGGTTCGCAGGCGCTCATTGATTGCCTGCGCAACCGGGCGCGAAGTTTGATTTATTCAACAGCGTTGCCGCCGGCCATCGTCGCTGCGGCAGGAGCGGCGGTTGAGTTCGTCATGAGCGATGAGGGCCACAACCGTCGCGACCAACTCTGGCGCAACGTCAGCGAGATGAAAAACGGTCTTGCAGAGGCGGGCATCCAGAACGAATCGCGCAGCCCGATCATTCCGGTCATCATCGGCGACGAAGCGGCAGCGGTGGATGCTTCGCACAGGCTGTTCGAGCGTGGGATCTTCGTCCCGGCGATCCGCTTCCCAACCGTGCCGAAGGGTAAGGCGCGTCTGCGGGTCACGGTGACCGCTGCGCACGATCAACAAGACATCAGGACATTCCTGGAGGCGGTCCGTGAATTCGCTCGCTGACAACGATCACTTGTACCTCTGGCATCCGTTCACGCAGATGAAGGAATGGGCGGAAGAGGATCCTCTGATTATCGAGTCGGGGGAGGGGGCGGTGTTGCGCGACACGCAAGGCAACGAGTACATCGACGCGAATTCTTCCATCTGGACGAACCTCCACGGCCATCGGCACCCAGTCATCACGACAGCCGTCAAAGAGCAACTGGATCGGATCGCCCACTCATCCTTCCTCGGCCAGTCGAGTGTTCCGGCGATTCAGCTTGCTGAGAAGCTCGTCCAATTGACTGCAGGCCTATCGGATGGAGGGTCGGCGCACCGGTTATCACGCGTGTTTTATTCCGACGACGGCTCGACGGCAATGGAAGTGGCCATCAAGATGGCGTTCCAGTATTGGCACCACCGCAAACAGGGAAAGCGAAAGAAATTTGTCTCGTTTGCCAACGCCTATCACGGCGACACGCTCGGCGCCGTAAGCGTCGGCGGGATCGAGTTGTTTCATTCGGCGTTCAAGGCGCTGACATTTGATGTCATCCGCGTTTCCCACTTGGAACAGCTCGGGAAAATCA
>CAZAQZ010000341.1:0-3954 GCA_964487175.1 uncultured Verrucomicrobiota bacterium
TCAAACTGTGGACTGCAGAACATCGAGGGGTTGAGGGTGTTGAACGTGCAGTCAGGGTCAGCCCCGACACTTGTGGGTTCCCTGGAAGATCCCACTCTGGTGTTTAACGGCGTCGCAGTAACCGGCACGTACGCCTACGTCGCGTGCGGAACAGCCGGTCTAAAAGTCGTCGATATCAGCAGGCCAACTTCTCCCGGCATCGTTGGATCGTTTGCCACACCGGGTTACGCTTGGGCTGTGTCGGTGGTCGGTCCCTACGCGTACGTGGCGGATGGCGCTCAAGGAATCAGTGTCATCGATATCAGCAATCCTACATCTCCTGTGGGGGTTGGCTGGATTGATACGCCGGGAGCTGCAGAGGATATCGTTGTTGTGAACGGACTGGCATATGTGGCGGATGGCAATTCCCTCCAGATTATCGACGTCAGCAATCCGTCGTCCCTGGTGGTTCGCGGGTCACAAACATTTGCGGCAGGGATTTCAGCGGTCGAAGTGAAGGTGCAGAATAACATTGCCTATGTGGCGGGAGCCGGAGCAGGGCTCATCACAGTCGATGTGAGTAATCCATCCAGTCCCATTCAGTTGGCTATCGTGCCGCCCTCGGGCAGCACCAGCGCTCGGACGTTGGGAGTCGTGGTGAGTGGTTCACTTGCTTACGTTGCCAACTATGTGGGCGGCCTTGGAGTCGTGGATGTATCCAACCCGGCGGCCCCCGTGCTGCGCTCAACGATCATGACGACGGGCGATTTGCGCGATGTGGGCGTCCAACCCAACTGGCTCTACGGTGCCGATTCTTCGGGCACAATAAACGTCCTTTACATCGGACAATAATTCCTCCACACTCGCCCCTAAGCTAGGAATACAGTGGGTCGCAGAGCGAACCCCTAGTAATAGGTGAGGCGAGATTTCTGCCCTTTTCAGGGCAGTTCTTGTTCTCTGAATTATGATAATTGCGGGCGAGTTGTCTCATAGTTAGGTCTGACAGCAGCTTATCCGCAGCAGTTTAGCCGTAAAGCTGCGCTTTCGACCAGTTGGCATCGCACCCGCTCTATCAACCATAGAAGTCAGGGAGTCGTACAAGAAGTTCGGGTGTTGTAAAATGTCACTAGTTACTTGGGGCGCGTCAGGGACGGCGCGCATGGAAAGCATAGTCCCGGGATCGAGTCGGAGCCAGCTCCTTCTCGTCATCTGTCGGATTCTGGTTGTTGCGCTGGCCATCGCTCTGCCATCCGAGGCCTCTGCACAAACAAATTCCCCACCGGCGGCCTTGAGCCAATTTCAACAGTTGCTCAACAGCACTCTGGACAGCTTAGGGAACGTCTCCGTCGATCTGATCAATCAAGATCGCGGTGCCGCATCTGCAGACTTGGTGACAACTGTCGATCTGGCCCAGAATCTCGCAACAGACTCCCAAACGTCCGACATGACCAATGCAGTGGGGAAAATCACGTCAACAATCCGAAAAGTGACAGCGCAATTCCTGAAAGCGGTCGTGAAGGCACAGACTGTGGTGACCAACTCAGCAACGAGTGACACGGCTGCCATGGCTGCGGTTGTCAGTGCGGGCGCCAGTGGCCGAAATGTCTCCAAAGCATTGTTGAAGGCGCCGACGGCTGGTTCGATTGTGATTCTAGAGGAACTGAATTCTTCCGCAGGTGGCGTTTACGGTCCGGGGTTGCGCGTGTTGTACCGAGTCCACCCGCCGTCGGCCGAATCGGCGCAAGTTTCCCTCACGGACGATGGAGGATCCATTCTGGCGGAGGGCGTCACGTGGAAAAACAGGACGGATTTTTACGTGACCACAGGACCCGATGCAGGGGGCGCGCGTATCACAGCCACGGCTGCCGAACAATCTAGCGCGTTACCAATAGCCAACAATGGCCACTTCAAGGGCGGGAAGGTGCCAAAAGGACCCGCCAACCTTTTGGCCGTCGCGACTTCAGCTACCGAGATTGATCTGACTTGGACAAGCTCTACCGGAGCCAGTGGATTTAGCGTCGACGAAGCGTCGTCCACAAACGGTCCCTGGGCACAAATCGCACTTGTCGGGGTGGGGACTGCGTCATATACCAATACGGGCCTGATTTCGTCGACAACATACTATTATCGACTGCAGGCATACAATGCCTCGGGCATGTCTGCCTATTCCAGTGTTGCGAGCGCCACAACATCCGCTCAGCCTGACTTAACTGCGCCCTCCGTCCCGGGCGGCCTCACAACCGCCGTCATCTCGCCCAACCAGATCAATCTCACTTGGAATGCCTCAACGGACAACGGGGGGGCCGGTTTGGCTGGTTACGTGGTCTACCGCAACGGGTCGCAAGTCGCTACGACGGCTTCCGCGAATTATTCCGACACGGGGCTGTCCGCCAGCACACAGTATTGTTACGCAGTAGCGGCATACGATGCCGATGGCAGCATCTCCGGGCAGAGCGGTCAATCTTGCGCAACGACCATGGAGATGGTCCCTGTGGCACCATCGAATTTACAGGCAGTCGCGGTAGCGACCAACCAGATCAATCTGAGTTGGACAGACAACGCCGGCAACGTAGCAGGCTTCAACGTGCTGCGCGCGCTGTCTGCAAGCGGTCCTTGGACTCAGATCGGCATGACCAGCGCCAATGTGACCATTTATTCCGACGCCACACTGACTCCTGCGACCACGTATTATTATCAAGTTAACGCGACAAACTCGGCGGGTGCTTCTTCGTTTGCGGGCATGGCCAGGGCCACGACGCAAAGCGCGCCGGATACAACGGCCCCGTCCGTGCCTGCGGGACTTACGGCGACGGCGACCTCAACTACGCGGATCGGCCTGACCTGGAACGCTTCGACTGATACGGGCGGTTCGGGATTGGCTGGATACAAAGTCTACCAAAACGGTGTGCAGATTGGCACGACACCGTCCGCGAGTTATTCGAATTTGGGTTTATCACCCAGCACTCAGTACTGTTACACGGTGGCCGCTTATGACAACGCGGGCAACAATTCAGCACAGAGCGCTCAAGCCTGCGCCACCACCCAAACGCCGCCTGATACAACCCCGCCATCCGTACCCTCGGGGTTGAGCGCCTCAACGGTCTCGACCAATCAGATCAACCTGACCTGGAGCGCGTCTACTGACACAGGCGGATCTGGTTTGGCCGGCTACAAGGTGTACCAGGGCGGTGTGCTGGTCACGACGACCTCGTCAACCAGCTATTCCGCCACGGGATTGTCTCCCAGCACGCAATATTGTTACACAGTGTCCGCTTACGACAACGCAGCCAACAATTCGGCACAGAGCGCTCAAGCCTGTGCCACTACCCAGACCCCTCCCGACACCACTCCACCGACGGTTTCAATGACGTCTCCGTCAAGCGGGATTGTGACCAAGGGGACACTGACGCTGACCGCCAGCGCTGGCGATAACGTTGCCGTCACGAAAGTGGAATTCCGGCGGGATAGCGGCGTGTTGTTGGCAACTGACACGAGTGCGCCGTACACAGCGAGCTTCGACACGACAAGCGTTGCGGATGGATCGCACACGCTGTACGCCATGGCGTACGACGCGGCGGGAAATGTGACCACGTCAGCCGTTGTCACTGTCACCACGGACAATTCGGCTCCGTCCGTCACACTGACTTCGCCGGGGAATGGGGGGACCGTCAGCAATACAATTGCGCTGATCGCAACGGCAAGCGATGACGTCGCCGTGTGGAAGGTGGAATTCTATGGCGACAGCAATGTATTACTGGGGACCGCTACGAGCGCGCCCTACAGCATTGCGTTCGATACGACGACCCTGGGCAATGGATCGCACAGCTTTTATGCCAAGGCGTATGACACGGTGACCAACTCGGCGACTTCTGCCACGAGCACCGTGACAATCAATAACACTGTGGTCGTGCCCAGTACGCCTGAGCTGGTCGGGTGTCTGCCGGAAGTGGGATCGGCCCACGATGTGCTTGCGAC
>CAZAQZ010000342.1:0-3952 GCA_964487175.1 uncultured Verrucomicrobiota bacterium
GGCGCCAAAGTATTGGCAACTGCTTCAAACGCCCCGCAGATGGTAGTCCAGCAATATGGACGTGGCCGAACGCTTTTTATCGCCTCCGATGAGTTGTGGCGTTGGACAAAAGACCTTGGAGAGCATGGCTACGCGGCGTTCCTGGAACAGATTGTTCAGTCTCTATCGCTGCCCCGGCTGCTGCCTGGCGCGCAAGCATTCTCAACCGACTCGACACTGACCCGTGAGTTTGAGGATGTCTCAATGGATGAACCATCCCTTCGGGAGATGGCGCGGATTAGTGGGGGCGAATTCTTCCATGAAAACGAATTGGATGAGGTAGTGCGCGTCCTTCATGCTCATCCCGGAGAGGGACGATTTTCTCGAAAGATTGCGTTTTGGTCGGCGCCACTTTATTTCATTCTATTGATGAGCATTTTGACAACCGAATGGACGTTAAGACGATTGAGCCAATTGAAATGATCTCCGCACCTCGATTGACTGATTCTCCGGTTACCCCCGACACCGTTGTCCTGAAACGAAAGATTCGCGGGATGCGCCGCAAATTCCGGCTGGTGGTGGCGGGCAGTGGGTTCGCCGCAGCCATGGCGGCGGTCGCCGTGCTGCTCACGGTGGGAATGCTTATGGATTTGTGGCTAACGTTCGGCCGGGAAGCGCGGGCGATCTTGCTGGGCATCGATGGCATCGTGTTCCTTTGGATCGTCGTCCGTACGTTTGTCCGGCCCATCCTCTCCATTCCGGACGACGACACACTGGCATTAATGGTTGAACGCCGCCAGCCTCAGTTTCGCGGACGACTCATATCCTCAATCCAACTGACACGTGAAACGACGACATCCTCGCCTTCCCTAGTCCGAAACCTGGTCGCCGAAACCACGCGACTCGCTGAACGAGTTGATTTTAGCGAAAGCATCACCGTGACGGCGCTTGCGCGTCTGGCAATCTCCACGTCGCTTCTGGCGGTTATCGCAATCGCCGGTTACGCTTTCGGACGTCCGACCAGTGCCGCTTTGCTGGGGCGCGTGTTTCTTGCTGACACATCCCTGAGGGAGCAGGCCGTTGCGTCTGCTCAAACCATCGGCAGCCCCAATTCGTCGCCTGCCAGGGTCGACGGAAAATCCAAAAAAGAAGCCGAACTGAAGACGCAGCTTGATCGCGAGCTAAACGACCTCAACAAGATTGCCCAGGATGAAGACAACCTTAAGCGAGACACGGAGGATTTAATCCAGCCGAAAGCGGCGACAACGAACTAGTCTCCTGCGGTCTAAACTACGCCGGCTTGGGAGGCAACCAAAGTTTCTCCCGGTGAGCGTCACGGGCCGAATGGCCACCACCAATGCCTTTTCGGTTTCGGCTTGGGTGGCGGGGGGGCGACAGCATCCTCGTTGTTGGTCATAACACGCTCGGGCACGGGGTAGATCTGCTCGCCGCCGTGAACCGTCACCGTGCCGTCGTCCACTGCCAGTTGCGGTCTGGTAATAAAATCAGAGTACGCCGCCCTGTCCAAAACCTTTGCGTAGGGATCGATCCGGACATACCCATACGCACGTGGCCCGGTCTGATACAAGACGTGCAATTGCCCTTCCTTGTCCACCCGCGCCTGCGGCGGCGTAAGCGAGAGGAATCCACCCAACGGAATCAAGCCGTAAACCACCTGGTGCGCTTCATCCTTGACGCAGACGTGCAACAATTCCTCCTGCGCGCTGCTGCGTGCAACCAACGAGTACGTGCGATACTCGTCCGGCGCGTTCTCCTTCCCAGGCAACCCCGCCTTTTGGCTCCACAGTTCACGTCCATTAACAATCGTCAGTCGAACGGGGGCTGAAACCGACTCCACGCCGTTCACCGACACGACCGCTTGAACCTGATAGGTGCCGCGTTCCCGTAAATCGTAAAGGGGCAGGATGTCGACCGTACGACTGACTGTTTCGCCGCCGGGGATCAATACGGGCTCCTGCGTGTCCAGCTTACCGACACTGTTCATCAGATCGCCCGACTCGCTGACGACCATGAAACTCAACCAGGACCGGTCGCCACTGTTCTCAAGCTCGATGGTTCTTCCGGAGAAATTGCGGATCCCAACCGCCACCCGGATTGATTCATACAAAAGAAACGTGTCCTTCTCCACCCGCAATTGCACCGAAAGCTGTGCGACCGCGTTTGCGGTCAACGCAACCAGAGTGGCGCACAGGAAAAGGAATCTCCGCATAGGCAGAGAGACTAGCATGCTGAAAAAGAATGAGACAAGGCAAAACAAAATCTCCTACAGCCGTGTCGGTCTTGCCTGCCTGGCGCCCCAGACTTGCTGCAACGCCGTCTTCAGGGCCGCCTGATGCGCTTGCGCGCGCTGCTCCAACGGCGCCGTAACCGGCGTTTCACTGCCCAGTACGTGTCCGGTGCAATTCAGGAACAGGTGATAGGCCATCGGCCATCGTCGCCGCTGGTTGAGCACCGCCGCATCCGGCTCACGACGAATCAATCCCCTTCCCGTCGTCGACCTCCCGTCGATGATCCTGTCACGGTTGATATGGATCACCTTCCCCACCGCCTGCAAAATCTTTTCCCCGATGAACGGAGGCTCGCGCCGCAGTTCGTACAGGTAGTAGCCGGAAGCATCGACGTCTTCGTGAAACTCCATCGAAAACAAGAACTCTTTGTGTTTCACCAACCGCTTGATCAATTCCGCTTCGGGGGCGGCGCTGGAATTGCGAAACTGCCGGTTGATGTCGCGTCTCTGGGCGTTCGTGCGTTGATTGCGTTCCCAGCCGAAAGGATTGATGCAGGGCAGCACGAACCAGTTCACCGGCCACTGCGCCCAGTCGCGTCGCTCGAGCCATTGCAACACGCCTTCCACACCCGCAGGTTCCTCGCCGTGCATCCCCCCTGAAAGAAAGACGGTTGGGGCGTTTTGCTTCACGATTCGCCCGACCGTGAACCATGGATACTTCCCTATTTTGCCTACTTGGCTGACATGCCACTCGGAACGCGACAGTGCTCCCAGTCGTTGCACCACCTCCCTGTAATCTCGCACAAGCCGTTGCATCAGGTGTGAGCGCGCGAGGCTTCGCTGGTTTGTTCGGTCTGCCGGACCAGGCCGATGCGCGCCACTTCCACACCGACGAGGCACACGTCATCGGTAAACGCAGCATCCTGGGAAAACCCCCGAATTTCCTTCAGCAGCCCGTCAAACAATTCCGCGCACGGTTGGCGGACGCGCTTGCGCACCGCCGACAACAATCGGTCTTCGCCGTACTGGTTCCCGTCAATGTCGTAGACTTCATACAGACCGTCCGTGTACAGAAGCAACAGGTCATCCCGGGCAATCGGCCGGCGAAATGTCTGATACACGGAATCTTCGAACAACCCCAGCGCAGGGCCAGGCTTGCACCCCGGTCGAAGCGATTGAACCGTACCTTCAGGCCGCCGCACATGCAGAGGGCTGGGATGACCGGCATTGGCAAAGCAAATCTCCCCGTCGGCCACGTCCACCACCATGTAAAAGGCAGAGGCGAACAGGGTCGTATCCGCCTGGCGCAGAATCGCCAGCAGCGCCCGGTTCATCTCGGCAAGGAATTGGCCCGGATCACCCGCGATCGGTGAAAACTCCTCGACAAACCCCCGCAACATGGTGGTCACCAGTGCAGCGCGCACGCCATGACCCATGACATCGCAGATGAATATACCCGCCTCGTTGTCGGACAGCGACAATACATCAAAGAAATCCCCCCCAATGTCCCCGCTCGGCAGATAACGGTGACAGAATCGCAGGGCACTTTCCTGGCTGCCTGCGTCCCGGGGAAATGTAGGGTACTGATTCGGTAACAGGGCGAGCTGGATTTCTCGGGCCATCTTCAGGTCGGATTGCATCTGCTCATTCTTCTCGAGTAATTCCGCAGTGCGCGCCGCCACGCGCGCCTCCAAATCGCGGTTCAAGACCCGCAATGCATCCCCC
>CAZAQZ010000343.1:0-3940 GCA_964487175.1 uncultured Verrucomicrobiota bacterium
GCGCGGCAGGAGGCGTTTATCCGTTGCGTCCAGAGACGGCGGAAGGCGCCCTTCTTGTCCTTGCGATGGGCAAAACTGTAGGTCAGGCCGTGCCAGACGGCGTTCTTGGCGTAGCGGAACTTCGTGCTGCGCCAGCCGCGATAGCCCTTGGCGGCTAGAATCATTCGTTTGCGGCGGGCCTGGCTTTGCGGTGCGTTAGTGGCTCTTGGCATGGTGTGCTCCTAGATTTGAAATCTCAAATTGAAATTACCCACGATGACTGAACGGCATCACGTTGGTGATATGGTGCGCATGCGTTTCGCTCACCGCGGTTGAATGGCTCAACCGGCGCTTGTGCTTGGCCGATTTATGCCCGAGCAAATGGCGTTTGCCCGCGCCGAAATGCATGACCTTGCCGGTGGCGGTGATCTTGAACCGCTTGGCGGCAGCTTTCTTTGTCTTGGCTGATTTCCAACGTGGCATATGTAGTCTCGTCTTTCGTTAAATTGTCTTACGTTGCTTCTTCGTTGTTCGATTCGCCCGCTGGCTTGGGCTTCTTGACCACCCCGCGCGCCGGCGAGAGCATCATGTGAATGCTGCGTCCCATCAACTTCGGCGGCACCTCGGCGTGTCCCGTGCCTTCCACGTCCTTGATGACCCGCTGCATCAACTGATGGCCAAACTCCGTGTGCGCATTCTCGCGTCCGCGGAAGAACAGCGACACCTTGACCTTCATCCCCTCCTGCATGAACTCGACCATGTGCTTCAGCTTGGTCTGATAATCGTGCGTATCGATGTTCAGCCGGAGCTTGATCTCTTTGACTTTGCCGCCGTGCTGGTGCTTGCGCGCCTCGCGTTCCCGCTTGGTCTGCTCGTATTTGAACTTGCCGAATTCCGTGATCCGGCAAACCGGCGGGGCGGCATTCGGCGCAACCTCCACCAAATCCATGCCCTGCTGTTGTGCCAGTGCCAGCGCCTGGCTGGTGGTCATGACGCCCAGCTGTTTTCCGTCACTGCCGACCACGCGCACCTCGCGCGCGCGAATTTTCTGATTTACACGAACAAATTGTTGAATGTGCCAGACCTCCTGTGGACCCGAGGACGGGTTGGATTCGTTGACTTACTTCACTTGCAATGTGTTCATTTTCCCGCGCGACCGGCCCCAAGACCGGACGCGAATCGCCCATTCTTGTACCGCGTCCGGCCCGTCAATGCAATAGTCTTTTTGCACCCTTATACCTGTTCAAGAAGCCCCGTTTTCCGGGTCATTTTCGAACCGGTATCCAATTTCGCGGATTGTGTGGATAAACACGGGCCGATGCGGGTCGGGTTCGATCTTCGCGCGTAGGGTCGTCACACACCGGTCCACACTGCGGGCGGTGACCATGACGCTGTTGCCCCAGACGGCGTTCATGATGCTGTCGCGGGTGAAGGCGCGCCCGGGATGTTGGAGGAAATACTCCAGGAGCCGGAACTCCTTGTTCGTCAGGGGCACTTCCGCGCCATTCTTGATCAGCCGGTGCGAGACGGTGTCGAGGCGGCAGGTACCGAACTTGTAACTGGGCGCGGCCCCCGCTTGATACCGGCGCAAGAATGCCTGCGCCCGCGCCAACAGTTCGCGCACACTGAACGGTTTGGTGATGTAATCGTCCGCGCCAAGTTCCAGCCCACGAACAATGTCTTCCTCCTGCCCTTTCGCCGTGAGCATCAGGATCGGCATTTCCAATTTCTCCGCGCGGACGGCCCGGCAAATTTCGAAGCCGTTGACCTTCGGCAGCATGATGTCGAGAATGATGAGGTCGGGCCCGCTGTTCAATGCGGCCTCCAGGCCCTCTTCCCCGTTGCGCGCGGTCCGCACCCGGTAGCCGCGTGCGACGAAGTTGTCCTTGACCACGCGCAGGATCGTCGCGTCGTCTTCGATGATGAGAACGGTGGCTGCACTCATGTCGTGCCTTCCTTGGCGACGGGAATCTCGATGGTGAACGTGCTGCCGTGGCCCGGTTCGCTCTTCACATGCACCGACCCATGATGCGCCTCGACGATTGATTGCACAATACTCAACCCCAGGCCGCAGCCGCCGGCGGTGCGCGCCAGTCGTTGGTCGCTTTGATAAAAACGTCGAAAGATGCGTTTGCTCTCACCCGGCGAAAGACCGATGCCGTTATCCTCAACCGAAAAATGGACGCTTCCGTTGCTGGTTTCGGCGTGAAGACGAATGTGCTTCTTCTCCCCGGAATATTTCCACGCGTTGTCGAGTAGATTCAGCACCGCTGTGACCAGCGCATCGGTGTCGGCGCGGATTACGGGGAGACCGGTCGCGATGTGCGACTCGAACACACAATCCGGTGCGTGAGCCCGCTCGCCAAAGGCTGCTACGGCCCCCTCCACGACCTGTTCCGGGCGAACGCGCGTGAACTCGAACTTGAATTTATTTCGTTCCAACCGCGAGAAAGTCAGAAAATTCTCAATCAAGCGGCTCAGCCGTGCGTTCTCCGTGGCGAGCAACTCCAGGTATTCGCGCGTCGTTGTTTCTTCGAACTTTTCCGTGTCGAGCAATGTATCGACCAAGGCACGCATGGCCGTCAGCGGCGTCTTAAGTTCATGCGAAACATTGGCCACCAGATCGTTCTTCAGCCGCGCCAATTGCACCTGTTGGCCAAAATTGCGTGCGATTAAAAGGGAGAGAGCCGACATGACGGCAATGACGAGGCAGGCGACGAGGACGAGCAGCTTCACGCGTTTCGCTGTCTCGGTGGCGAAGATGGCGTTGTCATCAAGCGACAACCCGAGCCTCCAACCGGGCAACTCCGGCCCGAGTGACACGGTAACAAGCGTGGATTCCGCAATCGCATCCTCGCCGGGGGCGACGACAGCAACGCCCACGCCTTTCGGCAAGGCCGGATCGTGAATTAATTTGCTCAGATTGGCGCGCAGTCCCTCGGTGGTGAACAACGCCAGCACACGCTGGCTCGGCGAGGCCACCGACCATACGTCGTGCAATTCGGTTGTGTGCAAAGTCTTTGCCAGCCCAAGCACTGGATTCGCATCCACGTACCGCGCTGCAAGGTCTTCCGCAGTCAGTGTCGGAAACGCCACGACGGGATCGAGCTGTTGCAATTCGTGCATGATAAAACGGCGTTGGGCCGACGGAAGCGCGTCTGATGTGTAGTCGTTCGCGCGATCACGCAGCCGCCCGGCGATTTGTTTGAACCGAGGATCCGCTTTGTCGGGCAAGAGTTCCAGCGCCAGCAATTCCGCATTAGCGGCGACGCTCTGGTCTGGTTCATTAACCAGAGAATCTTGCGGCGCAAATTTCTCTATGACAAGGTTCACAACGTCGTCTGTTCGGCCGGCGCTTACCAAGGAGCGCAAGTCGGCCTCCACAGCTTCCGCGACATTGTTGGTTATCTCCGCCGCCACGCGCCGTTGCCGTGGATACGTGACCGTGCCTTGCTCATCCAAACAGATGACACTGTCGGCCAGACCTTCACGCACGCAACGTGCAAAACGGGCCGAATCGGGCTCCGTTCCATCAAGACGGGAAAGTTGCTGGTTCCACCGTTCGAGTGCACGCGTCTGCACCAGCGTCAAAGAAGCCCGATAGGCTTCGGCCAGTTGTTCGCGCACGGCCATGCGTTCGTTGCGCATCGCTTCGCCCATGAACCAGAGCACGCAACCGATGCCGATGATCAAGTGGATGGCGTGCAGTCCCGTCATGAAAAAGTAAAGGACGAAAAACATCTCCATCTTTCTCGGGTCCAGGCCTTCCTGCTCGACCACGCGCCGGTCGTCATCGGGGACCTGGAAGTTCAACCCCGGGATGAGCCGATCAACGTAGTCCTGGTGATATTCGAAGGCTTTGATTCCGAGGAAGCCGGTTCCCAGGACCATCGTCAGCAACAGCCACCTGACCAGCTCTCGGTGCTCCCGAAGTTGAGCGGACCGGACGGCCAGGGCCATC
>CAZAQZ010000344.1:0-3936 GCA_964487175.1 uncultured Verrucomicrobiota bacterium
GCTGAGTGCTGGAAGAAATGCCACTCCTCGTCCATGCCACTCCTTGAACGCTACTTTCTGGAGCTTACGAAGCGCCACGAGGTTTGGTGGAGTCCAACGATCTGCCTCGTCCTCATCCCCTTAATTCTGGGCGTAGTTCCCTTCGGATGGGCATATTGGTTCACACAGGGAAACGACAAGTCACTGGGTCGCTACCACCGGCTGCCGCCGTGGCTGGTGGCGCTGCTGCTGAGCATCGTTTGCTTCGTTGTAGCTGTTTGCGTCCCACAGCTGGCCGATTATCGCTGCCCGTTGTTCGTGTTGGGAGGGAGTGGACTGCTTGCTCTGCTGGTGTGGTGCGTCAACAAGTGCTGCCCGAACCACGATTGGTCAGACCAAGCGAAGTTGCGTGACTTGCGCAATCGTCTGTCCTCGGGACTGGCTACAACGCTGGGACTGACGCTTGCAGTCCTGGCATTTGCCTTCGTGGACTCTATGGGGCAGACCGCCTACGCGGTGTTCAAAGTGAATACCGGGCCGCTGATGTGGAAAGCAATCGGTGCCGCAACGGGAGTGACGACTCTACTGTCGTTGGGCAAACCTATCCTGTTCGCACTCGAAAAACTTCCCAAAAGCAAGGCCGTCCGGATGCCACTGGACGCGCTGGCGGCGATTGCAGCCGCGTGTGTTTTGTTTATGGTGCTGACGGCACTTGCCGCAGTGTCCTACGGCATCGCGTGGGGATTTAAGACCCCCCAACCGGAGGTCGGGCTAAATCCTGGATCGAACATCGTCGCGCAGGTCACTCCAAAAGATAAAGTCAGCCTGAGTCCGGAGAATCATATCATGGTGGTGGATAACTCGCTCGAGGGGAAGCCATCCACATTTCAGCGGCGGATGCTGGGGGGTCCGCTGCTGGCGGCGTTGCTGCTGGCCGTCCTGCTCTCGCTGGCCTTTGGATCAATCCTTCAATTCCTCAATCTTTCCTCCCATCAGGCCCTGTATAGCGCCCGACTGGCCCGGGCGTATCTCGGCGCCTCCAATCCCAATCGCTGGAAACCCGCTGGTCAGAAACTGAGTGATGTCATGGAATGTGATGATATTACCTGGCATGAATACCGGCCCCAGGACGCAGGTGGCCCACTGCATCTCATCAATGTGACCTTGAACGAAACGGTCAGCGGCAAGAGCCAGATCGAATTCCGCGACCGAAAAGGACTGTCGATGGCCATCGGGCCATGCGGCATCAGCGTCGGCGTCAGCGACCACGGTCTGTGGACGAAGCCGATGTCTGAGCCGAAAATCGAGCCCATTGGCCTCGAGAAAAACAAGTTTCATGCGCTAGGTGTCATAACCCACCCAGTAGAAACCCTGCCCCTTAGCAATTGGATCGGCATTTCCGGCGCTGCATTTACCACAGGGCTAGGAGCGGGCACCAGCCTCGGCAAAAGTATGTTGCTGGGCATCGCCAACATCCGTCTGGGATACTGGTGGAATTGCGGGATTACACACCGACAGCGGTCGCATGACCCGACCCGTACCAAACCAAGTCTAATGGCCCGTTTCGGGGAACATTTAAGCGGGATCCTGATCGTTCAAATGCATCTGCTGGACGAATTCCTCGCCCGGTTCCATGGCCCGTCGCGTCAACGCTGGTACATTTCCGATGGCGGGCATTTTGAGAATACCGCCTGCTACGAATTGATCCGCCGCCGCGTGCCGTTCATCATCGCCGTCGATGCCGGCCAGGATTTGAATTATGAGTTCATCGACTTGGCGAACCTGGTCCGTCTGGTGCGGACCGATTTCCAGGCGGAAGTTGATTTCTTCCGACGTCGCGCCCCGACGAAAGAAATTCAGCAGGCTCCGAAATGCCCATTGCCGTTTCTGGACGATTTAGTGAATCCTGAACTTGTCTCCCTGATTGGAACCACGGAGGATTTCCATCCCGACGACGAGGAGGACGCCGATTTGCCGTCCCGCCATGCCCGCGCGCATGCACTGCTGGCACGTGTTAGCTATCCTGACGGTCACCCCAGCTCGTTCATCTTGTTCCTCAAACCCAGCTTGACCGGCGACGAACCGCTGGATGTGCTTCAATACAACTGCAGTCACCCGGATTTTCCACAGGAAACGACCGCAGACCAGTATTTCGACGAAGCCCAATGGGAAAGCTATCGTAAACTCGGAGAGCACATCGGCACTCTTCTGTTCACTAACAAGGATGGCAAATGGTCCCCGGGCAAGTTGCAGCCACCGCCAACCGTCTAGGAGTTGCAGACCAAATCCGCTTGCGATGCGCGCGCAAATCCCGTATGCCAGAATGGCAACAAGCGGGGGATTTCATCATTATGAAGATCGGGGTCATCGGCGGCAGCGGGCTTTACGAAATTGATCAATTGGAATGCGAGCGCTGGGTGTCGGTCGCCACGCCCTTCGGCAAACCGTCCGACCAGTTCCTAACCGGGCGCCTGGGTGACCGCGAATTGGTCTTTCTTCCCCGCCACGGGCGCGGTCACAAGATCCTGCCCAGCGAACTAAACCATCGCGCCAACATCTACGGAATGAAGAAGCTCGGCGTCGGCGCAATCATCAGCGTCAGCGCCGTCGGCAGCTTGAAAGAGCAGTACGAACCGACAGACATCGTGGTGATCGACCAGTTCTTCGACCGCACCAAGCGCAGCCAGGACGAAACATTTTTCGGCGATGGGATTGTCGCGCACGTGAGTTTCGCCGATCCCATCTGCAAGAGATTGCTCATTGCCCTCGTCGAATCCGCCCGCAGCTCGGGGGCAAGGGTGCACCCGGGCGGCACGTATGTAAACATGGAAGGCCCGGCATTCTCCACGCGAGCCGAGTCACAGTTCCATCGCAAGATGGGGTGTGACGTGATCGGGATGACGAATTACGGGGAAGCCCGTTGCGCGCGCGAAGCAGAGATCTGTTACGCGACCCTGGCCATGGTGACGGACTATGATTGCTGGCATGAGGGTCACCAGGCTGTGACGGTCGAGATCGTCGTCGGCAATCTGAAAAAGAA
This sequence comes from uncultured Verrucomicrobiota bacterium, assembly GCA_964487175.1. GTDB lineage: Bacteria > Verrucomicrobiota > Verrucomicrobiia > Palsa-1439 > Palsa-1439 > CAWFPN01. The sequence goes on from CAZAQZ010000344.1 coordinate 3,020, forward strand.
TGCGCGCCAGGCCCGGGAAATCATCCAGTTGACCGTGGCCGCGATCGACGCCGAATGCGACTGCGAATGCCATCACGCGCTGGCGTCAGCGATCATGACGCAGCCAGACGCCATGAAACCGGCAACGCGCAAGAAGCTGGATTTGTTGATAGGCAAGTACCTGAAGAAATGACGGCGGTCGAACGTCCGCGCTAGGTGGCCATCGGCATACGGGCGCGCTTTCGCACCTGGCGGCTGGCACTGCGGTAACTCCATCGTCGCGACGTCGCCAGTAGGCGCCGCACTTCCAGATGCATGAGGATATAGCGCATCGCCACGTCGTACGCGACCAAACCACCAATCACCAGGCAGGAGCGAAGGAAACTGGTGCTATTGATAAGGAAGAAAAAGCCCGCAATCAGCGCCAGCACCGCCGCCAATTCAATCACCCGCAACGTTTCATTGTGGCGCACAAACGGAGGCCGTTCGTGGACCGGACGAAAAAGCCAGAATCGAATGTAAGGTTTCGCTATCGCGAAAAAGACACACAATAAAAAGGCGTACTCGCGCACCCGTTGTTCCCTTCCCGTACCTGAAACTCACCGAGTTCCTTTATATGGAAATGCGCCTGAAAGTCAAGCGCCCGGCAGTACCCCAATTTGGATTCTCACCCATTTGCTATGGCGGAGCCCTTCCCGCCAGGCATCCTTTGTCTGCAGATTTCAGCAATAATGATTGAAGTTGCCACCGCCACGTTAAGTGAACTCGCTGAACCTTCCATGGGAATCTTTACCATCGCGTCTGCCACTTGTTTATATCCGGCGCTTAATCCCACCTTTTCGTTTCCCGCCAACAAAACAGTTGGTTTGTTGAAATCGTGCTCGTAGATCGTCTTGCTGCTTTTCTGTTGAAGCAGAAACGGATCTTGGCACTGGCCT
>CAZAQZ010000345.1:0-3923 GCA_964487175.1 uncultured Verrucomicrobiota bacterium
CCCATGCCCGAATAAGCCTCGGCAAGCACTTCCAGCGCGAATCGATCCTTGTTGAAAATGTCCGTGCCGCTGTAGCCGATCAGCAGAACAGCCTGCTCCTTGGGCTTGATCTCTGTCTTCTCGGTGGAAGCAGCCAAGCGCTCGGGCCCCGCAACCGGGAATTCCAGCTTCTCGGATTGCATCCCGCCGAATTTCGCCTCAACCTGTTTACGCACCTCTTCGGCGTTCACATCGCCGAACACGGTCAGGACGATATTGTTCGGCACGACATACCGGTGATGAAAATCCGCCAAATCCGCGCGGGTGAGTTTCGACACGCTCTGTGGGGTGCCCAAAACATTGAACCGATACGGGTGACGAGTGTACATCGCTTCGCGCAGCACCTGCATGCCCGCGCGCAGGATTTGATCCTGTTCCGCCTTGATTTCGGCGAGTTGCACGGAGCGTTCACGCTCCAGTTGAGTGTCGGGGAACGTCGGCTGTTGCAAAACGTCCGCCAGAACATCCATGCCGAGGTCGAAATCGTCTTTCATCACGTGGGTCGACACGCCGAAGCTGTTATTGCCGGCGATGTAACTGATATCGCCTCCGACTGATTCAATACTGTCAGCGATCTGCTCGGCGGTCCGCGTTTTCGTCCCTTTCAACAACATCCGCGCCGTGAGCTTGGTGATCCCGTTATTGGTTTCAGTTTCGGCGATGACGCCGCCCTTGAGCAACGCACGAAAATCAACAAATGGCAGCTTTGGGTCTTCCCGCACCAACAACCGGAGGCCGTTGGTGAATTTGAATTCCTGAATGTCGATCTTCGCTGTGGCCGCCGTCGCCTCTTCGTGTTTGGCCGCCGCACCCTCCGGGTCCAGTGTGACGATGGTGAGGTTCTCGTCCGTCAAATAGCGCTGCGCCACCCGCTGAAGGTCCTGCGGTGTCACCTTGCGGATGTTCTCGAGATAAACAGTGGAGAAATTCGGATCGTTTACGAAGATCTCATTTTGCGCCAGGTCGGACGCCTGGCCCGCCATCGTCTTGAGCGTCCCGAGATGATTGCTGACGGAAATCTTGATGGCCTTCCGGCATTCCGCTTCAGAAACCGGTTTCTCGACAAACTGTTTCATTTCCTCGCGGATGGCGGCAATGGCGGCGTCACGTTTACTCGCGTCGGCCACGGCGTTGACGCCAAACAACCCTGGATACGAGGGTGTGTAACTGCTGGCATCAACGGAGTGGACGAGCCCCTGTGTTTCGCGCAGGTCGCGGTAGAGGCGCGAGCTTCTCCCCTGACCGGCGACGATGGCAAGCACGTCCAGCGGATAGGCATCCGGGTCGGTCAGCGCCGGGATGTGCCAGGCAATGTGGATCCGGGAAAGTTGAGTCGGCGCTTCCTCGTGGCGCTCGCGCAAGCCGAGCTGCGGCGGTTCCGCGGGAACTGTCTCAGGTTCGATCGCCCCCATCTTAAAGTCCTTCGTGAGATCTTCAATGTGCGCCTGGACTTCGTCTGCATTCACATCGCCGACGATCACGAATACGAGATTGTTGGGCACGTACATGCGCTTGTAATAGCTGAAAACGTCCGCGCGCGTGATGCGGTTGTAAACGTCGGGATAACCAATGACGGGATGACGAAATGGATGGGTGGTGTAGGCGGTCGACCACAGCAGGCGCGAGGAGCGACGATCCGGGTCATCCACACCCATGGCCATCTCGCGCAGGATGACCTGTTTTTCCTTGTGCAACTCCTCGTCCGAGATCGTCGCATTCATCATGCAATCGGCCAGGATGTCCACTGCGGTCTTCCAGTTTTCCGACGGGATGTTGATGTAGTAGACGGTTTGCTGGAAGGAGGTGTAGGCGTTGATGTAACCGCCCTTGTTCTCGATCTCGTGGGCAATCTGGGCGACGCCGCGAGTGGCCGTGCCTTTGAACAGCATGTGCTCCAGAACGTGAGACAATCCCGCGCCCGTCCAGTTGCCTTCGGTGATGCTGCCCGCGCGACACCAAGCCTGCGCGCTGACGACGGGGGCGCTGTGATCTTCGCGAATGAGGATGGTCAACCCATTATCGAGAATGGTCTTGCGGACGGTGGACGTGTGGTTCGTTTCTGGTTCTGCCATGCAGGCCGACACAATAACAGAAGAAACCGCAACAAGCCAGCACGCGACGAGTTTGAATCGTATGTTGACCGGGACAATCAATTCGAGCCGCTGCTCAATTTTCCCGAACCGGGGCTGTGGGTCTTTTCGCCGCGATAGGATTCAGCAGGCGCGCTGGCGGCAGCCCGATGATGGCTGGCCTTGGGGCGCACGAGTGGTTGATACGGCTTCACGAACACTTCATCGAAATCGTAACCGGCCCTGAAATCCTCGAGGCTGTCCTGTTCTGTCTTTCCAAGGATGCCCTTCTCGACCATGTTAAACACGATCTCGCCAAAATCGGCGCACTTGTGGATGCCCCAGTAGCTCAGCACGGTCTTGGCCATCGGGCCGAATTGGTCGATCGCATAACGGCGCAATCCCTCGAGCAATTCCTGGCCGCTGACGTGGCGCTGGGCGGGCAGGGAGTGGGCTTGTTTCTTGAGCATCTTGAGCGTGAAGTCGAGTCCTTCGCGGACGAAATAGTACGAATCCCTGTCGTACCGGGTGTCTTTTTCCAAGATGACAACGATTGATTCGGAAAAATTAGGCTTCTGCATCTATTGGTCCCTCGTCTCCATAGAAGTTACGGCGTGCGGTGCCTCCCTGGATTTGCTCCGCGCGCGCCATTCTCGAATGACCGTGCCGAGCAGGATGGCCCCCACGAGGAATGCCACGACCAATTGCTCTTGCCTGGTCAGCTTGAACATGCAGGCTATCCAACCGACTTAACCCTACCCTTACCACACAGCAATATTACCCATCTTTGCCCTCTTCACAACCACTTTTTGGCGAACCGCTTCACTGAAAATCTCCCCTTAAACGGAACTCACGCTGGACGTGACACATAGATGCGGTCGTGGTAAGCGGAAATAACGTCGCGCCGGCTGAGAACTCCCACCACGTGGAGCAAACCCGGTTCCTCGACAACGGGCAATTCGGCCAGTCGCGAGGTGCGGAATTTCCGCATCGCCGAACCCAGGTCCTCCTCAAGGCTGACCACCGCGTAGGTTGAGGCCAACAGGTCCTGGGCGACCACAGCACGCGGCGGCAACCCGCGTTCGGTGAAGAAAATACGGATGTCGTTGAAATCGATGACACCGTGCAAGGTCTCGTCGTCGTTGAGCACCGGGAAGACCTGTTGCTTGCTGTCAGCCAGCGCATCCAGGATCTCCTGCAGAGGCGTGTTGCGGTGGAAAACGATCATCTTCGCGTCCTTGGGAATCGCTTCCCTGACCCGCATGTGCTCCATCATGGCATTGACGAACTCGCCCTCATGGGCGGGCGAATCCACGCGCGCGTTCACCTGGCTGCGATACATGGAAAACCTTCGGGGACATAACACGTAGGCCGTCGCCGTGGTCAGCATCAGGGGAACCAGCAGACCGTACCCCATGGTCATTTCCGAGACCATGATCAACCCTGAAAGCGGTGTCTTGGCCACACCGGCCAGAAACCCGGCCATTCCGACCAATGCAAACGCCGGCAGACTGGGCGCGATGTTGGGCAGCCAGTGATGAAACACCATCCCGACCGCGGTGCCGAGCAGCCCGCCGATGACCACCGATGGAGCGAACGATCCGCCGCTGCCTCCCGAACCGATGGTCAACGCCGTGGTGACGATCTTCAACAGGGCGATTAAGACCACCAGGCCGAGCGAGAAACTGCCCGCCATGGCCAATTGCACCCAGCCGTAGCCTTGTCCCAGCACCTGCGGCAGGAAAAATCCAATGCAGCCAACCAAAAGGCCGCCGATCGCCGGTTTGACGTAGATGGGAACCGCCATCTTCTCAA
>CAZAQZ010000346.1:0-1708 GCA_964487175.1 uncultured Verrucomicrobiota bacterium
CCCATACGCGCGGCGCGGAATCCTCGCCCACGTGGTCGCCGGACGGCCAGAGCATTGCGTACGTCAGCGACGACCGTGGCAGTCCGCAGATTTACCTGATGAGCCGGGACGGGGGCGAGCCGACACGGCTGACCGTGTCGCCTTCCTACAACACCGAGCCGAGTTGGTCGCATCCGCCGCCGGATTCAGACATGAAACCGATGATTGCGGTGACATCGCGTGTTGGCGGGCGATTCCAGATCGGCTTGTACGACAGTGTCACGCACGAAGTGCGGCCTGTGGTTGACGATGACGCGGACAACGAAGATCCATCGTGGGCGCCGGACGGGCGTCATCTGGTGTTCAGCAAGATGCGTCAATGGCGCACACGGCTGTATCTTCTTGACGTTGTCACCGGCGAACAAGTAGAGTTGCCCGCCATTGAAGGGGGCGCGTCGGAGCCTTCGTGGGGACCCTGAGCCTCAGACGTGTCTGATGATGAACAATTTTCACAAGGAGACGACCTCGCATGCGCAGTAGATTTGTATCACACGCCATTATTTTGACTTTGGTAGCTACGCTGGGACTTACCGGCTGCAAGAATTTCCATTGGCCGTGGCAAAAGAGCCATCCGAGTGACCAAGGGGGAGCACCGGGCGAACCGCCTCCGTTGACTGGAAACGGTATCGAAAACGGAACGCGCCCGATCGTTACTGGGGAATTGCCGCACGGCCAGTTTGCTCCTGTGTATTTCGATTTCGACAGTGCCCGCGTCAAACCGAGCGAAGTCTCCAAGATCGAAGCGGTGGCGAGTTGGATGAAGTCCAATTCAAGCGCGAAACTGGTTGTGGAAGGCCATTGCGACGAGCGCGGCACGGCCGAGTACAATCGGGCCCTCGGGGAACGCCGCGCAGGAGCGGCTCGTGAGGAATTGGTGCGCATGGGCGTGGAAGCCGAGCGCATCACGACGATCAGTTATGGCAAGGACCGGCCAGCCGATCCGGGTCACGACGAAGCCTCGTGGGCCAAGAACCGCCGTTGTGAGTTTTCCGCCATCAAGGAATAAGCATCCCGGGCGCGTTGACAAGGGCGGGGGATGCATGTAGTGTCTTCTGATTGGGAGACAAGCAATTATGTCACTACCAATAGCGACCCTCAGCGACTGGCACATTATTGTGCTGGCCTTCCTCGTTGTGCTTTTGTTCGGGGGCAAGAAACTGCCTGAAGTGGCGCGGGGACTGGGCGAAGCGATGCGCGAGTTCAAGAAAGCATCGCGCGACATCCACGACGAAACGCCGCCGCCGCCCACCCAGCCGCCACCGCCGCCCTCCGCTTCCGTGCCACAGAATCCTTCCGAGCCGAAGCACAGCTAAGGCTTTCTCCAGTGCGTTCGTGGCTTTCGAGGAAGAATCCGCCGGGCAAACCCCAGGTGGTCGTGGAAAGCCAATCGGCTGACGACGGCGCCGTCAAAACATTCTGGGAACATCTGGATGACCTGCGCGGCACTGTCGTCAAGAGCGTCATCGCCCTGGCCATTACGTTTCATCTTGCGCTGGCGTTTTCCAACCGCATCATGGCGGTCCTGACATGGCCGTTGCGGCGGGCGACGGACCATCCGCAGGACTTCCTGTTGAGCCTGAACGTCACGGACTCGTTTGTGTTGTCCGTCAAACTGGCCTTCTATGTCGGCATCGTGCTGGCGGCGCCGGCGATATTGTATTTCATCGGC
>CAZAQZ010000346.1:1718-3921 GCA_964487175.1 uncultured Verrucomicrobiota bacterium
CAAGTTCGTTCTGCCCGCCCTCAGGCCGCAAGAGAAACGGATGCTGTGGCCGGGGTTTGCGGCCGGCACGATCCTATTCATTACCGGCGTGGTGAGTTGCTTTCTGCTGATCGTGCCCCAGACGTTGCACGCGTTCATTCAGGCCAGTCATTGGCTGGGGATCGAGCCGCGGTGGACCATTGACAGCTACATTGGGTTCGTCACTCAATTCACTTTGATGACCGGGCTGACGTTCGAGATCCCGCTGGTGGTCCTGATCCTCGTGCGACTGGGTGTTCTGAGTTACGCGACCGTGCGAAAGGGGCGGAAGTTTTTTGTCATGCTGGCGTTTGTCATCGCGGCATTTTTGGCGCCTCCCGATCCCCTGTCGATGGTTCTCATGGCGCTTCCGCTGCTGGTGCTGTTTGAAATCACGATCGGGCTGTCCTGGTTTAGCGAACGCAAACGCCAGCGCCAGATGCGGTGATTCAGGATTGACGGGGTGTCATTGTCTGGTAGGTTGGCAAAATTGGACGCGGACTTGTGAGATGCAGGCGAACCTGAAAAGGCCGAACACATGAAATTCAAAACCGTGCATTTCAATGACGTTTCCGTCGGCGTGATTCCCAGGGTGGTCGGCACTGTTACGTCGATCAAAACCCTGGAGGGATTGAATGGCAAGAAGGAGGCGGCATGCGATTTGGTGGAAGCGCGCATGGATGTCATTGGTTTGGCCACCAAGCATTGGCTGGATGTGTGCCATTCAGTCGAGTCGTCCGGATTGCCCGTTATTATGACCCTGCGGTTTGCCTCAGAGGGGGGCCAGTGGACGGGCTCGGATGAGGAGCGCCTGAAAGCATTTAAGTTGGCGCTGCAGTTCCTTGCGGCAGTCGACGTGGAGTTGAGCAGCCCGGTTGCAACCGATGTGGTGGCCGCCGCGAAACAACACAAGAAGCCGGCCATTGTTTCGTATCACAATTTTGACTGCACTCCTTCACTGCCACAGTTGAAGGATGTGATCCTCAGGGCGGAATCCCTGGGCGACGTTGTCGTCAAGATTTCCACCATGGTGAACTCATCTGAAGACATTCGTATATTGCATGAATTGATGGATAGCGAGCGCACGGCTCCCCTGTGCGTCATCGGCATGGGCGCAAAGGGGACCGAGACAAGAATCTCGTTGCCTTGTTCCGGTTCATGTCTGACTTACGGGTTTCTGGATGAGCCGGCTGCGCCCGGGCAATTGGCAGCCGCCGCAATCGTAAAACAATTGCGCCAGCGTCTGCCGGCGTACAATCACGACGTGATTGCGCGGAAGGAAATCCTCGAATCCGCGTAGCGGCCTGTTTCCTTGATGCGGCGGTTGTGCAAACCACACAAGCCCCAGGCAGGTTGACTACTCGTACTTTTTGCGGAACCTGACCTTGGACTCGTCAGCCTGCGGTTCTGTTGAAGGAGCAGGGGACGGCGATTCAGTTGTTTGTGGAGCGGATGCGTCCGCGCTGGGGGACTTTGATTCTTCGACGTACATCAAACGCAAATCGGTGAGTGTGGCCTGAAGGACCTTGGTCTCATCCGGAGCGAGATTGCCTTTTGTCTTGTGCTCCAGCATTTCCAATGTGTCGATGAACAGCCGTGCGGCGGGGAGATTCTTCTCGGCCTTTCCCGTCATCGGGTTCGCCAGTTTCCCCAGTGAAATCATCGCCTGTGTTCCAAACAATCCGACCATGTCGAGGAATCGGAGTGTATCCTCGCGCGAACCCAGCGTGTCTTGTTGGACTTCAGCCATCTAATTCCCTTTCGGAGGCGGCCGCACGACGACGACTGCATGGGGCTGGCCTGCCAGATAATCATTGGCCACCCGCTTGATGTCATCGGCCGTGACAGCCTCGTATTTTTCGTCGATTGACTGGAAGTAATTGTAACCCAAACCACAGAGTTCGTCGAGACCAACGCTCAGGCTCAAATCGCCGTTGTCCTGCATCGAGACTTTGCGCTTTCCGATGAGGCCGTTCTTGGCGCGCTCCAGTTCCTTGTCGGTGAGGCCGGTCTCTTTCAACTTGTCGAGTTCAGCGAATATCTCCTTCTGGCAAAGCTCGACGTTTTTGGGAGTAGTGCCGACGTAAAATGCAACGTAACCAGAGTCGAGCCCCAGAAGCTGGGAGGCCCCGACGTAATAACACAGCCCGAGTTCATCACGGAGGCGGGCGAACAGCCGCGATCC
>CAZAQZ010000347.1:0-3898 GCA_964487175.1 uncultured Verrucomicrobiota bacterium
GGAGCCTTCATAACCACCAACCCAGCCATCGCGCACGGCCAGCAGATCAGCGGAAGATTTAAACAGCCGGTTCCAAATCCCATAATGCGTCTTGCCCGTGAGCCGCGGCTGGTGGCTGATGGGAATCTCGGCGACAGTGAATCCTTCCATCTTGATGAGCGTCGGCAGGAACCGATGGGCGCCCTTAAAGAACTTCACATTGGCTACACATTCGCGGCGAAAGGCACGGTAACAACAACCCGCGTCGCTGATTGTCTCGCCCGAAACCTTGTTGCGGACCGAGTTTGCAATGTGGGACGACGCGCGCCGCACCCAGTTGTCGCCCTTGGCGCGGGCTGCCACGCGACTGCCGCAGGCACAATCGGCCTGTTTGAGTGCCTCAAGAAAGCGGGGAATCTCTGACGGTGGATTTTGCATGTCGGCATCCAAGGTCACGATGATGCGGCCTTTGGCCGCCTGAATGCCCGCCCAGAGCGCAGCTGATTGACCGCAGTTCTGCGCGAATCGCACCGCGCGTACCTGCGAATTGTCGCGGCCCAACTCCTGGAGCGTCTCCCAACTGCCGTCCGCGCTGCAATCATCCACAATTACGATCTCATACGATCGCTTTGTTGGATCAAGCGCCGCGCGAATGGCCTCTGTCAACGGGTGCAGGTTATCCCGCTCGTTGTAACAGGGGGCTACGACACTGATTTCCGGGTCTGCGTGCATATCATGAATTGGACGGGCGCCACAGCCGCTATACGCTTGCAATGCGCCGTCGTCCAGATGTTTAATGTTGTCTATCAAACATGGGAGACGATGCCAAGTCCGATACTGCGGGTCGTATCCTAGTCCTCCTTGCGTTCGCCCTGAGCGCATTCATGATCTTTGCCGGGCTGGGTAAGTTGTCGCTGATGCAGCCCGATGAAGAACGCAATACCGAAGTTGCGCGGGAGATGCAGCAGACCGGCAACTGGCTGGTTCCCACATACGATTGTCTGCCTTACCTGGACAAGCCGGCGTTCTTCTTCAAGGCCGTCGGATTATCGATGTCGGCGTTTGGCGAAACCAGCGGGGCGGCGCGGCTGCCGTCGGCGGTCTTCGGTTTCGCGCTGCTGGTGATCCTGTTCCGCTTTTGCAGCCGTGGATATAACGCGCGGTCGGCTGCCTTTGCAGTGATGGTCGTGGGGACCTCGCCGCTGTATGTGGCGTTTTGCCGGCTCGTGATTTTTGACATGGCGCTGTCGTTTTTTCTTTGCGCCGCAATCTTTGCCGGGGCTGTTGCGGAGGAAAAAGAGGGTGGATCACGCAACCGATGGTACCTGCTGGGGGCGGTGGCGTCGGCGTTCGCCACGCTGGTCAAGGGACCGGTGGGGTTCATCCTGCCGCTGCTGGTGCTGTGCATTTTCAATTGGTTTGACGGCCGGCGCGATGCATGGAAGCGCCTGTTCGCGCCCGTGAACGTAATCGTCTTCTTCGCCATCACGCTCCCATGGTTTCTGGGCGTGGTCTACCATTACCGTGACTTTGCCTATTACGGGATTATCGAAGAGTCGTTCCACCGCTACACGACAAACACGTTCCGGCGCAACGGGCCGATTTACTACTACCTGCCGTGGATCATTGGAGGCTGTTTCGCCTGGAGCGTCCTGCTTCCGGAATCAATCATCGCCGCCTGGCGATCCCGATCACGGTGGGCGCGCGCGGACCGCCTTTTCGTTGTATGGTCGATCGTCATGGTTGTGTTCTTCTCGATCTCAAAATCGAAGCGGCCTGATTACATCCTGACCGTTGTAGTGGCGCTCGGCGCGCTGACGGCGCGCGTTTTTGCCCTGGCGATTGATCGGAACAACAAGTGGGCGACGGCGGCGGTGTTGCGAGCGACGACAGGCCTTGCGCTGGCCAGTGCGGCAGCAGCTTCGCTCTTGGCAGGGGTCGTTTTCAACCCCCAATTGGTGCAATGGCTGGCGAAGACTGAGAGTAAGGAATTCATCTGGTTGGAGCCAGTGTATGTTCCCGCCATGTGCGTGCTGACAGGCGTCGCGCTGGCGGCAGCAGTGGCACGCTGGCGTCGCGATGTGCGGCTGGCGTTCGCAGCCTTCGTGGTGCTGCCGTGTGCCGCGCTGCTGGTGGGAGCAGGGGGACTCGCACAGTATGCATCCACAAAATCGAACCGTCCCATGGCCGACAGGATCCCCGCGCTGCCACCTGATGCCGAAATCGCCTGCCTCGAATGTTTCCCCTCGGGTCTCCCGTTTTATTTGAAACGGTGCGTGACGGTTGTCACCACCGATGGTAAAGAACTGACGAGCAATTACATCATGTTCATGTTGAGAAAAACCAAACCGTGGCCTTCGCCGCTGGTGCCGCTGGACGAGTTCGACCACTGGCTGGCGGACCAGAAGCGGCCCATTTACCTCATTGCCCGGAAGAATAGGGGTGGAAGGTTCGAATCCATCGCGGCAAGCCGCGGGGTCGAACCCACGGAACTGGCGTCGGGCTGGTGGGCCGCGCTGCTGCCGGCACGCGGGGGACAGTAACCATGTGCGGCGTGTGCGGCATTGCTTCATTTCGGGACTCATTTGATCGCGACGCGGCCAGCAGCCACGTCAATACAATGGTGGAAGCTCTGGCCCATCGCGGACCGGACGAATCCGGACTGCTTAATATCAGTTCCGCCGTACTCGGCGCAACGCGGCTTGCCATTCGCGGGATCCACTCCGGCAAACAACCCATCGTCGATCGCGATACTGGCGTGATGATTGTCTGCAACGGTGAAATCGATAATCATCAGGAGTTGCGACGCTGGTTGGAGACGCGCGGGCGCAAAGTCGAGCTGGCGACGGATATCGCCGTTATTCCGGGTCTGTATCTTGAATTAGGTGATACGTTCGTCGAGCAAATGGCAGGTGTATTTGCGGTGGCCGTCTGGGACCCGAGACAGAAGCGCGTGGTCCTGGCGCGGGACCGCGCCGGGGAGCGCCCCTTGTTTTTTGCGGTGCACGACGGCGTGGTGCGGTTTGCGACAGAGATTGCCGCGATTGCGTCTGACTCGGCGTTGCCGTTGAGTTTCGACCGCGCGGCGATGAGCGGCTATTTGCAATTTGGCTGTTTCGTGGCACCGACAGCGCCATTCAGTGAGATTCAGAAGGTTTCGCCAGCGGAAGTCGTGACCATCGACCAACAAGGCGTGTCGCGCAGGCGGTACTGGCGCTGGAACATCGCGACCACACCGAAGCGGAGTCCATCCCTGGACGACTTTGACAAGGTATTCCGCGAATCGGTGCGGCGGCAAAGTGACGTGGACGTGCCGTATGGCGTATTCCTGAGCGGCGGTGTTGATTCCTCGTTGGTTTCCGCGGTGGCGCGCAGTGTGCGCCCTGAATACAAGCTGAAGGCTTACACGCTCCGATTTAGTGAAGGATCGTACGACGAGGGGCTTTTCGCGGAACGCGTTGCGAAGATGCTGGGAATTGAAGCAGTGCCTGTCTGGGTCAAGCCCGAGGCATTTAGTGAAGGCATCGGCGAATTGGTTAGCCTTGTCGGCGAACCGCTGGCCGATCCCGCATGGATTCCAACCGCGCTGCTGGCGCGTCGCGCGTCGCAGGAGATCAAGTTGGCGCTGGTGGGCGAGGGCGGCGATGAGTTGTTTGGTGGTTACCCAACCTACATCGGCGCGCAGTTCGCCGAACGATACGCGCGTTTTCCGCGGCCTCTCAAGGCCGTTATCAAACGTCTCATCGAAGCCTGGCCGCCCAGCGACAAGAAGGTGACGCTCTCATTCGTACTGAAGAAGTTCGTTCAGGGCGCAGAGATGGACGGAGTCGCGCGCCATCTATTGTGGACATCGAACATTTCACCCGCCCTATTGCAACGGCTCGGGCTTACGAAGCTGCAACAGCGGTTCATTGACCAC
>CAZAQZ010000348.1:0-3894 GCA_964487175.1 uncultured Verrucomicrobiota bacterium
GATCGATCAATATGTACAGGCCACCGGTGACTACGAGTTCATGCGAGACAAAGGACTGGAGATACTCGTAGAGAGCGCCCGCTTCTGGATGTCGCGCATGGAGGAGGATAAGGCGGGTGTCGTGCATCTGCTTAACACCGTGGGACCGGACGAACTCGATAAGCACGGGAAGGATAATGGTTATACAAGTCTTATGGCGCGCCGTCATCTTCAGCTCGCCGCACGTTGGCTCAAGAGCATCAAGGCCGCTGAACCGCGTGCAGCGAAGGCGCTGACCGAGAAACTGGAGATTGGAGCCGGAGAGATTACGAATTGGAAGAATGCGGCGCGACGATTGGCGGCCCCATTGATTTCCGGTCACAACATCCCGCTGCAAGACGAATTCCTACTGGCAAAGAAACCGCTCGATTTCAACGGGGTAAGCGCGGACGAAGCGTTTGCGATGCGGCACACGCACCGGGTAGTGAAGCAGTCGGACATCGTTCTCGTGATGTACTTGCTACAGGAGGAATTCACAGTGGAGCAAATGAGGGAGGCGTACGACTTCTACGAACCGATGACACTCCACTTCTCCTCGTTGAGTTACAACACCCACTCCATCCTGGCCACGAAGATCGGTCGGGATGATCAGGCTTATGACTACTTCGCCAAGGCGGCTGGTCTGGATCTGGACGACTTGCGTGATGCAACGGTGGACGGCCTTCATGCGGCGGCCTTGGGTGGTACCTGGCAGACCTTGGTCTACGGGTTTCTTGGGATGCGCCTTCTCCCGGAGGATATCGCGTTTGAACCACGCCTGCCGGAGGCTTGGAAATCCGTGTCACTTCGAATTGCTTACCGCGGATATTCATTGAACCTGACCCTGACGCACGACGTTCACCGGTTGTATGTCGAGGGTCCAGGAGGACTGGCGCAGGCGCGGGTGATTCTTAATGGCGAACCGCATCTTCTTCGAGATGGACTGAGCGTGGCCTCAACATCTCTCAAAGTGCTGAATTAAATCCGTGGTTTTTCCCAGGCGGGATCAAATGAGAGCAGTCAGCGCGGTTATCTTTGACCTGGACGGAGTCATCGTTTCGACCGATGAGTACCACTTCCAAGCGTGGAAGCAACTGGCGGATTCGCTAAGAATTCCGTTTGACCGGGAATCGAACGACCGGCTGCGGGGGGTCAGCCGAATGGAGTCATTGGACATCATGTTGGAGAAGTCAGCCAAGCGGTATTCGTTGGATGAGAAACGCAAAATGGCCGAGAGCAAGAACACCCATTACCGGGAATTGTTGAAGGGGTTGTCGCCGGCAGACATCTTGCCCGGGGTCATCGATTTGATCAAGGCGCTGAAGGACCGGCAGGTGAAAATCGCGATTGGCTCCTCGAGTAAGAATGCCCGCGCGATCTTGCGGGCCGTGGGCTTGGAAGATGAGTTCGATGTCATCACTGATGGCAACCACATCACCCGGTCGAAGCCAGATCCGTCCGTCTTCACAATCACGGCAACGCGACTCGGCGTCTCCCCGGAGGAATGTCTGGTGGTAGAAGATGCGGAAGCCGGTGTCGAGGCAGGGTTGGCCGCCGGTATGAGAGTTCTGGCGGTCGGCGCTGCTGCCGGTCACCCGCGGGCAACGCGGTGCGCGGGGAATTTGTCCTGTATCTCGGTCGACGAATTGCTTTTGGCGGAAAGTGTCTGCGGCTAAAGGAGAGCGAAAGCCGCCATTGGCAGTGTTTAGTCTGGGCAAACGCACAGGGAATCGCGGGTTTTATGCCCGCAAAGACCAAAACTCCCCAGTTTCTGCAGAATGCGGTTTACGCCAGCAATTAGCAGGGGCTTTACGTAAATTGGACTAGTGATTGCGCCCGGAAAGCACACCTGCGAAACTGGCTCTCGTTCAAGAATGCGGGACCTAACAAGCTCGAAGTGGCACAGAAGCGGCAAGGTTCCCGATTCGGAACGGGATATGGGCATTCGTGGTCAACATGAGCAGCTTTCATTCTAAAGCGCGTAAGTCGAGAACCGGGTTCACGCTCATCGAATTGCTCGTCGTCATTGCGATTATCGGGATACTGGCGGCGCTGTTGCTTCCTGTTTTGGGCAGAGCACGGGAAGCCGGTCAGACCGCAGCCTCCATGAGCAACCTGAAGCAGATCTTTTTGCTCGTGCGGATGTATGTGGACGATTACGATGGGTATTGGCCCAAGCCGAACGGCAATGATGTCGTTCCCGACGGGAACACCACATACACGTGGCGGCGCAATGTCTGGGAACACGCCTACGGCTCATTCCCCAGCGACTTCAGCGGGTACATAGGCGCCATGGGCAAGCCGAGTTACTCCGCAACGATGTGGTGCCCTCTCATGGTCCGAAGATTCGGCCAACAAGAGCACTTAGTCGGCCGGGGCAGTTATGCCATGAATAAGTACTTTCAGGTAAGTTACACATGTATCACATTCGGCGGCGCTGGCGGCGGGTGCCAGTATCGGCATGACGGCGACCCAGGGATGGTCGGGGACATCGAGCCGATTATTATGACCGGGAGTGTTGCTAACAATGGCTCGAGCCTCCAGCCGAATTTTGGCACCTACAATCTCATCGAATGGGGTACGGCCACGGACAACCCCGCGCCCGATTGGAAGTATCTCAATTATGCGTACAGTGGCGGTGCCTTGGGTCTTTATATTGATGGCCATGTGGACAGAATCAGCAAAGCGCAGGGCACCAGCCAGACTTTTTGCGATGCCATTAACAATTTCACCGACTTGCAGTGAGGATCACGAGATGTTTTGGAAAAGAGGGCCGTAAAATACGTTAAAATGCTAGTTTTCGTTGCGAGTTGGAGAAAGGTGAGAATTCATAGGAAGTCAGAGCGCTTGGTTTGTGCGCTGTCGGAACGACGCGAGAGGGAGAATCATGAAAACATATAGGGTAGTTGCTAATGTTGGCTTAGTCGTCGCGGTAGGTCTGGTGCTCGTCTTGGGTTTTGCGCGTCCGGCGCTAAGCCAAACTGGACCGTGTGGCACAGATTTAACCAAGACCTGGCTAATCGATTTTGGCGACGGGTCCAGCAATGCCTTCGGTTCTTTTTTCACGCCGAGTCCCGATATCTATGGGCATTACTGGAACAGTATAAACTTTAACTATATCATCTTGACGAACGCCGCCGGCCAGCCGACGAGTTTCGCTTATGGTCCTGACGCCATCACTGGGTGGGACTCTTACAATGGCCCTGCTGCCGACACCAATGGACTCACTACGAATCCGGCCAACTCCGACGTTAATACCAACGCGCTTGGCTGCCTGAGCATCGATACAGCTGTCTGCGACTATATCGTCACTTGCGCCTTCGAAATCCAGGGCATGAATCCAGAGAAAACGTATGAGCTGAACTTCTTTGGCTCGCTGAAATATCCCCTCAGTGAAATCACGACCTACGCTTTATGCAATGACAACAGTTATTCGACAATTATCACCTCGGTCACTCTCAATGTCGGCAACGACATGACCAACAACACAAGCCAGATCGCGGTCCTGAGCGGGGTTTCGCCGGAGTCCGACGGCATCATGTACATTCTGGTCGAGGGCACGAATACCGGCGGTGCCACCCCATTTCAAGGCATACTGAACGACATGTCGATCGTGGACCTTTCTACGAATGCCGTGGTCCTGCTGCCCCCGTTGAACCAGACTCTGTTGCTCGACTTTGGCGACAACGACAGCTACCGCGGCACCAACACGCCAAGCCCGGACAACCAGGGCCACTACTGGAACGACCTAGGTATTAATCTCATCGGAAATCCTCTCGTGCTGACTAATGCCGCCGGTGCCGCGACGGCCATAACCTTTATGTTCGACGCCAGCAACCCCGCGTACACTAACTCGAGCAGTGGCTTTGGAACGGA
>CAZAQZ010000349.1:0-3890 GCA_964487175.1 uncultured Verrucomicrobiota bacterium
CAACCTGCGCCAAGCCGTTGCCAGGGCCGTCGCAAGAAATTGACGCGTCCGCTTGCGTCGCTGCCGGTTTTTCTTTAGTCTGGTGATGGGTCGCGGCCTTCCACCAATCCAAGGCTGCTGTGTACGACGGAGTGACAATTTCCATGAGCAAAGGACGATGGTCTGCAGTTCAGTTTCTGGGAGAATCCCTCCTGGGCGATTTGCATCGGCTGATCCTGCCGATTATCGGCGTCGGTACTGTCGGCGCACTGATCGGGTTTGCCTATCTGGGAATGCTGCGGCTGCTGCAGGAGTGCCTCGGACCGGAACATAGTGGTCCCTGGATTCATCTGGCCATTCTCGCCGGTGTCGGTGTTGTCATCGGCCTGATCAAACGGTTTCTCGGCAATCCAGGTGAGATGGAACTGCTCGTGGATAACATCCACGTGATGGGCGGCCACGACGACATGCGCGGCGCGATGCAATCGCTGGTGCCGATGTCGCTACTGTGCATTGCTGCAGGCGGCGCGGCGGGCCCCGAAGCACCGCTCGTCCAAACGACCGGGACCTTTGCCAGCTGGCTGGCGAAACGTCGGCGCATGTCGGTGACGGATACGCGCGTGCTGACGATTACCGGCATGGCGGCTGGATTCACGGTTCTCTTCGGTGCGCCATTTGGCGCGGCGATCTTCGCGTTGGAGATTTTGCACAGGCGCGGTCTGGAATATTACGAAGCATTGCTGCCGGCGGTGATCGGCTCGCTGTGTGGATATGCCGTGTACGTGCTGGCCAGTGGCGCGGGGTTGACGCCGGTGTGGAATTTCCCCCCGGCGACGGAAATGCGCAGCATCGATCTCGCCTGGGCGCTGGCCGCAGGCGTGGCCGGCGCGGCCGTGGCGGTTGTTTTTACCTACCTGACGGTCGGCCTGCGCAGCTTGTTTGGCAAAATCCCGATGTCGCCACGCGCGATTCTCGGTGGTGTGATTCTCGGTCTGCTGGCGTTGTGGTCGCCGTTTGCACTTACCTACGGCGAAGCGCAAGTCGGTGCGGTGGCGACTGCCAAGGCTGCAGCCTCGCTATTCCTCGTCGCGGCGGCGGCAAAGATGCTCGGCACATCCGTCACCGTCTCCACTGGCTGGCGCGGCGGATTTATCATTCCTCTATTCTTCATTGGCGCGGCCCTGGGACGGTTGTGGCACCTGGCGCTGCCGCACACGAACGAAGTCGTGCTGATGGCAGCGCTGATGGTGGCCATCAATACGGGAGTGACTAAGACGCCGCTGGGCTCAACGCTGGTGGTCACGAAGATGGCAGGGTTGCCGCTGTTGCCCACCACGCTGATCGCAGCGGTGGTATCGTTGCTGTTGACCAGCGCAGCGGGATTGATTCATACCCAGCAGCAGCGGCGTGATCTGGCCACCGCAATTTTACCCGGCGCAGGAGACATTCCTGCCACAAAAATTTAATCAGGTAAGTCCTGCTGCGCTCAGCCCTTGTGGCCGAAAGGGACGGTGAATTTCACGCCCACGAACGGAGTGCTCGTTTGCGGGTCGTGCTCCGTGATGACAGTCTTGAGTTGAGCGTGACCGAAGTTGCCCAGCAAGGGGAGCGCATACTGCGGTTTCATGGCCTCGGTACCTGGACCGTTGGGCGGCGCTTCGCCAACGTCGTAGGTGAACTCAAACCTGTGAACACCTTCCTGCGCGCCGAAAAGCACCGAGTCAACCTGGTATTTGGCTGATTGAAGCATCCGGCCAATCCACCAGGGACTTTTCTGGTGAATGCCGAAATCATTTTCGAATTTCGTCAGTCGCTCGCCCTGTGGGTCGCGCGTTGATGGCACGGTCACGATGGTTTCCCAAGTGGGCGCCTTGGCTTCGGCGAGGACGATGATTTTGGTAGGCGGCACATCCGCGGCCGACGCGGAAACGATACAACTGGAGAACGCGATCAGTCCTGCGGCTGCCACACGAAGTCTTCCGGCCAATGCAATGGCGATGTTACGGTGCATCTATAGTTTCCTCGCCTCGCCCTGACTACACAGTACCGCAAATTCCCCCTAAAATCAAGCGGCAGCGCCTTACGAACGCGAACAGAAAAGAACGCCGAACAACTTCAAGGCTGCAATTGGGATGTGGTTCTGCCAGTATAATCTCGCGTCGATGCACAACACCTTACGCACGACTCCCGTAATGGCGGCTGGAGTTGTCTCGGAATTGTAAACGGTTACCGATCTGGTCGAGAAAACGGATACCTGAGCCAGTGGATTATACCCAGTCTTTACAAGAGGCGATTCGGAAGGCTCACGGCTGCGAGTCGAAACACGCGGCTTCTGTGCTGGTGGAAGAAGTGTCTCGCGGTAAGACGGTTTGGAAGGGCACAGTCGAGGTCTTCGAACTCATCGGCCACCCGAAAGCCAAGCTGTCCTACGCGTGGGGCCACGCTGCCATGGATACATGCAATGAAGTGCGAATTGTGACCGTCTTGAGTCTTCCTCCAGTGGACTCAGCCCGCAAGGCCGTGCAGGCATCCATTCTCAGCGAAACCAAGACTCAAAAGAATTGAAGCGAACCCCACTTGCAATAGTGGGCGACATTTTTCTTGTCGCACTTATCATCTGCAATTCGATTTTTTCGCAACAAGCGCCGCGCTGGCGCAATGTCCTATACCCGGCTATGTTGTTGCCATGAACGACTTTGATTGGCCGGAGGCATTCCGGCGATGCTACGACAAGGCGGTTGCCAAATACCGCGAAGGGAATGGCGATTCAGAAAGTTATTTCGATGCCCAGGAGACAGCGTTCCTGGCGTCGATTGGTTGCAAGCCGCAGGAGATTTACGATTTTGCCGAGGACTGGTGCACGAGCGAAGAGCCGTCCTTCGCCACCGCGTTGCTCATTACCGCAGGCCGCCGCGATTACTTCCTCGTCGTGCAACACGGAAAACCGTCAGGCCGCACCATTCGCATGGCTGACCTGCCTCCGGGAGGCGCGGAGGAGGCGGGATTCCGCTGGCTGCCCCGCATCATCGCCAAGGCGCGCGCCAAATTGCGCGGCGAAATGCCGCCCGAACTCATGTACGGTTGCGGCGGCGACCGGCCGTTCCTGCGCAGTGTCAATATCCATCCCGCCGATTTCCTGCGCGAGGTCTGGGCGGCGCGCGACGACGACAGCAAAATTATCGAATACGTCAAGGTGCACGCGCGGAAGCCGGGCAACTGAAGTGAAACCGCTTGGTTTCGTTCAGGCAGTGTGTTAAGGACACTCTATGTTGCCCACCCGTCAGGGATCTTTCCGACTGTTCCGACTCTTCGGGATCGATGTGTACTTGCATTGGCTGTGGTTTCTGGCCGCAGTGTGGTGGATTCAGAATACTTCGGACACCGCGTTGACGTTGCCTTGGAAGATTGTTGTCTACCTGGCCCTGTTCGTCATCGTGACGACCCATGAGTTCGGACACGCGCTTGCCTGCCGGTCCGTAGGCGGAAGGGCAGACTTGATCGTTCTGTGGCTGTTTGGCGGAGTCGCTTATGTCGGTCCGCCGCAACGGCCGGGTGCCGTTCTGTGGAGTCTCGCGGCCGGGCCATTGGTGAATGTTGTTCTGGTGCCTGTTTTGGGTGGCTTGTGGATTCTGGCTGGAGCCGCCGGATTGGCCCAAACAGCCCCCGCCGCGTACGTCGCGTTGTCCTGGATCCAGCAGATCAACCTCGGATTACTCATTTTCAATATACTGCCGATTTACCCGCTCGACGGCGGGCAGATCCTACGGGCACTGCTCTGGTTTCCGCTGGGACGCGCACGCAGCTTGATTGTGGCGACTATCATCGGGTTCATTGGCGTGGCGTTGCTCATCATCTTGGCCGTCGTAACTCGGGAATGGTGGCTGGGGTTGATCACCGTGTTTATCGTCTCG
>CAZAQZ010000350.1:0-2037 GCA_964487175.1 uncultured Verrucomicrobiota bacterium
GCGAATATCTCCTTCGTGAGAAGGACAGCAAAGGCAAAGTTGCCTTCAGGCACGAAGTGACTGAGGGCGCGGGCGTGTTGTTCTATCGCCGAAAAGGAGCGATTGGGTATACATCCCATTACCTTGCGACGCTGGAGGAAGTAGCCAAAGCCGAGCAATGGCTTCGGGAGAAGCTGGCCGCTGGACAGGTTCGCTCCGGCAGCGCGTACCTGTCGCAATGGAATAAGGAGACCCAGTCGGTCGAGTTCTTGATTGGGCAGCTCTGCACGATTTCAGACTACGACCCCGACGACGAAGTTCCTGAACAGAAGGGCTCGGATGACCTGCGGCCGTTTCGGCTTGTAGAGAAGAGGTGCGAGGTGAAGCTTCGTTATTCATGCGAGCACCTCTTGGAAGGCTGGATTCTCTTAGTGAAAGGGCAACCAATACCGGCCGCAACTGCGATATTTCGCACGGGGATTCCTTGTCTCGCTTGCCTGCCAAAGTACATCAGCAGCACGGCTGATGGCGCTAAAGTACTGGCCGCAGTTTGTGAAAAGCGTAGGGCGCGGTTGTGGGAAAACCGGTGGCTCAATGGAGGTGGAGATTACGTTACGCCGGCCTTTGACCATCCGCAAACATTAGAGGAGGCAGCATCTCGGTTTTATGCGGCGTACCCAGCGCGGAAGCAATGCCACCCGGAGAGCATGGGGTTTCACCTTCAGCTCGAAGGATGGTCGGACGAGGATATTGCCGCAAAAAAGTGGCTCTGCGAGTGCAGCGGTTGTCGCGCGACGCCCAAGTCGCTGGGCTGCAAGAAGTATCCTGGATGAAGGTGATCGGTAAGAGGCTCTTGAGGTTCAATGTTGACTGGCCGAGGAACTTGTTGAAAAACGATTAGAAATCCTCTGAAAAGTCAATTTGGTTCAGATTCACTTCGCTCAGAAATGGCCTACAACGAGCCAATCCGCTATCGGGATACATTGCAGGTCACTGTTTTTCGCTCGGGAGTGGGCGTTCACAACAGTTTTTCAACAAGTTCCTAGATGTGTAATCCCTAGTTGCAAAAATCCATTGGGCTAATGCGGGGAGCTTGTTGTAGGCGCTGCATCGGTGGGGCCGTGATCAACCGGGTGGCCCTCCGGGGACGCACTTGGGTGACGCGCGGAAGGATCACACCCGCTGTTCAGCTCAGGCGTGGATGCCCAACTTCCGCATCTTCTCCTGCTGACGCAGGCAGGCCGGCAAATGGTCTTCCCAGTCCTGGCGGCTGCTGATCATCAGACGGCAGTGATTGCAGCGGAACCGCCCCGGCGTGATTACAATATCGGTGATTGTGTCATCCTCCCCGCGGATCATCACAAGGAGGTAGTTCCTCTGCTCGAGCCAACGCAGAGCGGCACACGCTTCCTTTCGTCCAATCTCCCAACTGTCGCATGCATTGCGGAAGTCATCCAAGTTCACCCAGCGGCAGTGGCGCCGTTTCTCGGAGCACAACTCGACAAGCTCCAGTACCTTGCTGACGGCAAATTTGCTAATCATTGCCTGTTCTCCTTTTCTATTTATGCGAGGTCGTCATCTTCATCCTCAAGGTTGAAGGTGGTAGCCGCCGTGGTCTCGTTAAGGAACTGAATCTCCTCATTCGGCTGAGCGTGTTTGTAAGTCTTTCCACCCACTCGGGTAGTCCCATCCGCTTGCTTGCCGTTGAACGACTTCCGGCAGTTCACGACTTCGTAGCTGTACTTGTCCTTGATAGTGCCGCGGACGCGGCGAATGAGTCCGACCCCCTCAAGGTATTTCATGTTGCGTTGGACGGAACTCCACGAGATGCCGAGATTAGCTTCGTTGGCGATGACGGCAAAGCCGATGGGCAAACCATCCAGCACCTTGCCGTTGGGAGTTCCATTTTCGGCTTCGTACACCGATGTGACCTTATCAATGCACCACAGATAACAGAGCAATGCATCAACTGAGGGCTTCCGACCTTTGGCTGGATGCCAGAGGGCTGGATTGAAAACGTAGTTGGGCACGTTGGTGTTGAAGGCATAATTGACCGCA
>CAZAQZ010000350.1:2047-3889 GCA_964487175.1 uncultured Verrucomicrobiota bacterium
CGGGCTTGACTTCATGTTGCGGCTCCTCAACTAAAGCAGCGGGTACTATCCTTGGGGGCATGGGCTTACTCCCCCTTCTGTGTCGGGTCAGATAGCTTGGCAAGGTCAGTTTCAGTGAGGGCGGGTCGCTGGCGGCGGATTTCGTACTCGCGTGCGATTGCGGCGACTGTTGAGATTGCACAATTCAGCTTGAGGCTCAATGCCTTGTAGCTAAGCTGGGGATTGTCAGCAATGAACTGCGCGATAGTGCGGCGTACTTCTTTTCGGGTCATCAGGTTTCTCCTTGTGAGTTCCTACATTCAAGGAGGGCAAAAGTCCGAAAAGACCAAGCTGAACCTGCGGGGAATTTGCGTCAGCAATATATAGTGGTGCCTTGCGGGTGCCACAATATATAGATTCTTGCGGCACCAGCCGAGTACCGACCGTGAGAGAGCCGGTACCGCAAATTCGGGCAGGGGTATAAGTGGGAGTGTTTTTCTTCGGCAGCCTAAGATGGCCGTGAAGAGGAGAGCAGATGGGCAGGCGACCACGCAGGAACCATTCGGGCGGCGTTCAAGGCGAAGGTGGCCCTGGCCGCAGTCAAGGGTGAGAAAACGCTGGCCGAATTGGCCGAGCAGGTCGACATTCACCCCAAGCAGATCACACAGTGGAAGAGCCAGTTGCAGGAGGGTGCCGCGGGCGTGTTCGGCGAGGCCCGAGCCGACCAGGCGGCGCCGGTCGACTTGAAGACGCTTCACGCAAAGATCGACGAGTTGACGCTTGAGAACGATTGTTTAGAGAGAGCGCTCACCAAGGCAGGATTGCTGAGCGTAAAGCGATGATCGACCTAGAGCACAATCTTCCCATCCAAAAGCAGGCTGAAGTGCTTAAGATCAGCCGCAGCAGCGTCTACTACCAGGCGCGGCCGGCGTCGGAGTCTGACCTGTGGCAAATGCGGCAGATTGACGAGCTGCATCTGAACTATCCGTATGGCAAAAGCGGGTCTCGTGTGTGACATCTTCAAGCACTCGCTTGTGCCGTGCTCAGTATTCGTTTGTGCCGTGCTGAGCATTCGCCTGTGCTGTGCTCAACGATTCATCTGTGACATCCTTAAACCGTTCGACGATGCGTTTGTGACATGCTTGAGCAGTCGTTTGCGCTGTGCCCAGTATTCGTTTGTGCCGCACCGGTAGTATCTCAGTAAGTATCTCAATAAGTATTTCAAAGAGGTAGCTCAACACGTATTACATGCAGGTGTGCTGCTTTTTTGCAGTGCATAAAGGAAGAAACAGACGAGAATCTCAACGGGAAGAGAAAGGCTTCTCGTCAGAGGAGTGCAGCCAGAGAGACCTCCCGTATAGCCCGAGAGAGTTCCGCTCCCATTGAGTGCAATGACAGGGGAAGAGAGTTCCCGGAGGTACGACCCCACCCAGTTCCGTCGCCCCCTCCCAGCCGGTCGAGACTCGTATAGATCCGATTGACAGGGTGACAGGTTACGGGCAGAGGATACGGCCCCCTGCCTCCCGGCAGAAGCCGTCTGGGAGTTTACAAGGCGTCCCAGGTGCGGCGAGGTTCCGCGGCGCGTTGCTACTGCTCCTCCGGCCATCCGGTCAGTGGGCAGGCCGGCAACAAGCCACACATCGGCGCCGACGGGAGCAGCCGAAGGTCACGTTTTGGGGAAGAAAACGGCAAAACTCGTTTCGGTGGCCTGCCGATCCGACTTGGCCTGTCGGCGGGAGGAAGACGCGCCAGTTGTTTTCAACGACTTTTGAGAGTTAGGGGTCACCAATTAACGCCGAGGATGCCTGACCTGTTACACATGCCGCGTCTTCCACCCGCCGACAGGCCAAGTCGGATCGGCAG
>CAZAQZ010000351.1:0-3880 GCA_964487175.1 uncultured Verrucomicrobiota bacterium
CGCGGCCATCAGCAGATTGAGGGTTCCGTTGATGTTGACGTCGTGGGACGTGAGCGGATCTTCGACCGAGCGCGGCACGCTGGGCATCGCCCCGAGATGCAGAATGTACCGCACTCCGGCAACGGCGCGTTTGACGTCGTCCATTCGGCGGAGGTCGCCTTCCAGAATTTCCGCTTTCTGCTCGAAGCTGCGGATGTTGTGACGTTTCCCCGTGGAAAAATTGTCAAAGACCCGGACACTGCGGCCCTGGTTAACCAAGTGCTCTGCAATGTTCGACCCAATAAATCCTGCTCCGCCTGTAATGAGGTAATCAATCATAATGGATGCTTGAATTGATGGTTGGGAACGCTTAGCCAGGAGACCGGCTCGCTGCGCGATTCAGCCAGTTCGAACAATCTCCAGGCGGTGTCGTCCGGCGTGATTTCGCCGAGGTTCGCGCGCGTCTCTGTAAACAGGTACTCCAGGGTGTTTCCACCGAGCAACTGAAGTGGGATGGTCACGAAAAAGCGATTCGCCACGCTGGTCACGGTGATGCCGTGTTTCGTCAGGCGTTTGCGTCCGTCGTACACGTGCAGTTCGCCGAACGGAGTAATGTCGATCTTGATCTTCGGCAGCTTGGCGAAATCCCCGCCCCGCTTGTAGCCGAACAACAACAGGTGGACGTTCGTGCGTTTGCCCAGCCGGTTTCTCAGTTCAACCTGTGCGATCAGATCGTCACCCTGCCGCAGGAATTCCGTTTGCGCCAACGCGATCGATTCCGAGGCTGGGCTTGCGGGAGTCCGTTCACCGGATTTTTCCGCCGGCTCGATCAAGCTTTCGCCCGGTAAAGGGATCGGTTCATTGGGGTCACCCGTCGTGATGATCATGGCTTTGTTGCGGACGGCCTTGCGCCAATCCAGCGGCAGATCGGCGGGCAGGCGCGGTACCCGCGGCGGTTCGATTGTGGCGAAGATCTCGTTTGTCCGGGCGAAGGCCACGAGGTAATACTCGCGCGTGGTTGTCTGCGTGCGGTTGCGTAAAATCGCCGCGTACTTCTTCTCCGTCTGATCCGTCGTCAACGACACCGACATCCAATTGCCCTCGTCAAGCAGCGCCTGCGGCGGCTCAAGCCCGGCATCGGGATGATAATGATACGGGAGTGGCCAATGACCAAAATGGATAACGTAATAATAAAGCTGGGAATGCAATCCGGTGGCTTCCAGATTCAATGTGGCCAGCCGGACAAAGTTGGCGGCGGCCCGATGGTCCGGGTTGGTGTCGCACGGATGTGTGACAAAGATTTTCGTGGGATGGAACTGCCGGAACAGCGATTCGAAATCGGCCACCACAGCCTGCGGTGTGTAAGGATGCCGGTAGCCAAAATCCTCCTTGTATGGAACAGCATCCGCACGCGTGGCGTCGCTGCGGAACGGTTCGTCGCTGTCCCAATAATCCCTCCAAATCGTCAGTGTCCCCCAGTCTGGATATCCTAGAAACGTGAGATGATCAGCCGGCAACCCGAGAAGGTCGGCGGCTGCGATTGCCTCGGCGCGACGGCGTTCGCCGAAAGCGAGATAATCGCGCGCGCGAAGAAACAGGCTGTGGTTATACAGTTTGAACGCAATCTGGTTGTGATCCCCGTTGGTGAGATAGATCAGTCGCACATCGGCCCCCGCCGCCAGTGCCAGCTGGATGACGCCGCCGGCGCCAAGCACTTCATCATCAGGGTGAGGAGCGACCACGACGATGCGGTCGGTTGCGGTAAACGCCGGGAATGTCGTCTGCGCGTGCGCGCAGGCGATCATCGCAAGGAACAGCCACAGCGTAAGAAACCGTCGGGACATCGGGAGGCGGATTCTACTACCGGCCCACCCCTTTGTAAACAAATCCGAGTTCGGCCATCTTTTTCGGATCGAACACGTTGCGGCCATCCAGCACGATGGGCTGTGCCATGATGGAACGCAGTTTCTCCAGGTCCAGCTTTCGAAACTCGTCCCATTCGGTGCACAGAACCAGGGCGTCCGCGCCCGAGACCGTGGCGTAGGCGCTATCGCAGAATTCCACGCCCGGCAAAACCTCGCGCGCCTTGTCCATGGCCTTGGGGTCATACGCCTTGATGTGCGCGCCCTCTTTTTGAAGCGGACGAATCACATCAAGCGACGGGGCCAGCCGCATGTCGTCCGTGTTCGGTTTAAACGCCAATCCGAGCACGGCGATCGTCTTGTCCTTTACGATCCAAAGCGTGTCATGGATTTTTTTGAGGAAGCGCTGAACCTGATCGCTGTTGATGTGCTGGACTTCCTTCAACAGCCGGAAATCGTATCCCAATTGATCCGCGATGTGGACGAACGCGCTGAGGTCCTTCGGGAAGCATGACCCGCCATAGCCAATCCCCGCGTTCAGGAAGGGGCGACCGATGCGTTTGTCCAGTCCCATGCCATGCGCCACGTCTTCCACGTTCGCGCCGGACGCCTCGCAGACGGCGGCCACGGCGTTCATATAGGAAATCTTCAGTGCCAGGAACGAGTTGCAGGCGTGCTTGATTAATTCGGCGGAGTTGATGTCCGTGACGATGATCGGCGCCTTGAACGGCGTGTAAATCTCTTTCATCTTCGCGACGGGCCGCTCGCCGGCCACGCCCACCACGATGCGGTCCGGGTTCATCAAATCCGGCACGGCGCAACCTTCGCGCAGGAACTCGGGATTGCTGACCACATCGACGTCCACCTTGTGCTTGTTGTAGCGGCGGATCGTTTCGGAAACCTTCTCACCAGTCTTGACGGGTACCGTCGATTTATCGACGACGATCTTGTACTCGGTCATGGCGCCGGCGATTTCGCGCGCCACTTTCTCGACAAAGCTCATGTCCACAGAGCCATCCGGCCTCGGCGGTGTGGGCACAGCGATGAAGATCACTTCGGATTGTGCGACGCCCTCGGCGATTTGGCCGGTAAAGCGGAGATGTCCCGAGGCGGTGTTCTTCTTGACCAATTCCTCCAAGCCGGGCTCGTAGATCGGGATGCCACCTTTTTGGAGCATGTCCACCTTCTTCAAGTCGTTGTCCACGCAAATGACCTGGTGGCCGACCTCGGCGAAACAAGCGCCCGTGACCAGACCGACATATCCTGTACCGACAATGCAGATTTTTACCATTCGCTAATCTCCGGTATCTCCTCCTCCACCCAGATCGATGCGGTTCGCACCCAATTCCACGCTGGGATAGGCCTTCAGCGTAACTGAAACAAATGCCGCCATGTCGTGGCCTTGTGTCAGCTGATTTACGTAGCGAAACCCGTAGGTGAAAAACCAATCATGCATTTCTTGCCTGAGCGAGTACTCCTGTTCTTCCCACGTTCCAGTCTGAAAATCAAACCGTTGATATACCTGCGCCGTCCACAGGCGGTTTAGTTTGTACGTAGCGTCCACGCTGACGATATTGCTGTCGTCCTTCAGGTAGCGCGTCCCGACCCCGATACTCCAGCGGTCTGAATTGAGAATGCGCGCGTCAGTATTCAATTCATCCAACTGAAGTGCCTCAGAGAAAGGATTCTGATCCAAAGAATGTTGAATAACGGACAGAGCTTGATTTAACTTCATAATATTATGACCTGTTTTATTCCTTTGATTTCTAGCCCAAGACTTCAAATTATTTTTGAAGAACGGCTCCGAAATGATCAATAACTCACCTTACGCAAAAATTTCATTTTTTACACCGGCTGCGACTTCATCAAATTGGCCCTCTTCCTCGTCCATAGGCGCCTCCGGCTATGGACTCGTCATTCGGGGCGCTCACTTACGCTCGCTTCAATTTGATTTTGTCTCGCTCGGTCTAAAAAACAAAATTTTTTGCGTAAGGTGAGATAGATTTTTACTCGCTATCTTTGCATCTTTTACTTAGAAT
>CAZAQZ010000352.1:0-3876 GCA_964487175.1 uncultured Verrucomicrobiota bacterium
CGCCGGCAAGCCGTGCATGCTGTAGCCGCGGGCGCTGACCGCGGTCCTTCCGCTGCCGTTTGCGCGGCAAACGGCTCCCTCTCGTACGCACAATGCATCCATATACGTCATGTGGAGAATGCACTATACATACCCTCTTGTCAACATGATTTCGTTCCGCCGTCGCATCCGAGGCGCAGGCCGGGAGGAGCACCCTTCCGGACGCGATTCATGTCCCGGAGGAAGAGGAGGAGATTCGGTCGATGGCAAATCGGACAAACTTGAGCGTGGCATCGAGCAACTCAGGGTTGGCGGCCATACGGCCCTTCGCTGTGGGGTCGGGACGGTCGTCCCATGCCCGCTGGATAAGTCCGGCCCAAAGAGGATCGAGATTCGCCAATGCCCAGCGCACTCCGGCTGCCTTGGACCGGACTTCGCCCGTTTCGATCGTCTGGAGCATCCGACAGTACGAAACGACGACGAACGATTGATACCAACAACTGTTAATTTGACCCGGATTGTTCAGCAGGGATTTCCCCCAATCACGGACGGTCTGGGATACTTCACGTTTGAGCGCGCCGGCCGGCACCGGAGCGAACAACGTTCGAGCCGGCGGGCCATTGAGCGTAATCCCGTGGTGGTAAGCCACCCATCGTTCCACCCATTGGTTGTCGTGGATGGACGGGACAAGGGTTCTGCTTCCGTTATCGAGATACCAAAGCTTTTCGAGTTTGACGGCGGCAGGATTGTTCAGGACAGCTCTCGGAAAATAAGAACCCTCCAGATGACGAGCCCAGTCGGACTCCATCTCATGAATGAGGCCGTGCATTTCCTGAAGCGCCTTTACTTCCTCCCCGGAGAGGTCGCGCTCGATCACCACCAGAAAATCGACATCGCTGTCTTCATCGAAATCACCCACGGCAAATGAACCGAGCAAATACGCAGCAACGAAGTTCCGGCCCAGCGTTGTTCGCACCCGTACGATCAACTCATTCAACACAGCGTTGAGCGCCGCGTAGGGAGTGGGGCAGAAGGAATTCATGCTCATGACATAGCACATCCCTCCGGTCGATGGTAGAATCGAAGTCGAAGGGTTTCACGATCTTCGTGTGACATTCCCCATCACGCCACACGTCACTCTTTCGCAAGAGCGGCAGTCACGCGTTGTGATGCTGTCGGCTAGGCCTCTTGACTAGGACGCCGGGTCATAGAACCGGCCCACAATTCAGAGACGGGGGCGGGGGCAGGATCTACGGTTGTGGCGCACAGGCGAACTTGCTTCCGGTCATTTTACTGGTAGATTACTTGCATGGCACCGCTGTCACAAACGAATCGGTATCTGCGCGATCCGGCCCAACGTCGCCGGATGGTGGCGGAAAATGCCCGGGATTCGTCCATGTTTGAAGGGGCGACCAATCTCCCGAAGGCGCCTCAGAAAGTTTCCTCCAGTCGTCGCGTAACGGCCTCGACAAAAAAGGCCGTTAACGGCTCATAGTCCCTGCCGTAGCCGTGCGTCACGGCGCTCAAGTATTTCTCTCGTTGTCGAACCGATCCTTTTCCAGAGAATTCATATTTTGGCAGCGGGAACCCTGCTTGAGAGGCCATGATGTCCGCCAGCCAGCGAGCCAGGCGTCCATTGCCGTCTCGAAAAGGGTGTATCAACAACAATTCCGCGTGCACTTGGGCAATTCGCCGTGCCGCGTTCTGGAGAGAATCCGGGCGACAGGGGGTATGTCGAGCCAGCAACTCTTTCTCAAACGTTGCCATGTTTTCCCCGACGCGTGCGGCTGGCGGCCAACGAAAGCCGTCTTTGTGCAGCTCGACGCTGCGATACTTGCCAGACCACGCATAAATGCGCCCCAGCCAATCTTGGTGCATCCGGCTGAGCAAGGAGGCGGTGAATCGGGTGCCCGTGTTGATTGTTCCAAGGTATTGTTCTTGAACGCGCGCCAGCGCGTCGTATTCAACCCTGTCCATCTCGCGCTTGCTTGTGATGCCTAGCAGGTTTCTAAGGACCCGGCCATGCGAACCGGGCTGGAATTCGGCTTCTGGTCCTTGGGCTACGGTGTACCGGCTGATCTTCGCCATAATGGATAATTCGCCGTCAGCGACGGTAACAAAGTCATAGCGGAAGGGCAAGCGGTCCTCCTTCGCCCGGCCTTCGGTGGACAAGACGGCGGGATGGCAGCGCCCGGCCGCCCTACAAACCACTCGCCACACGTCACTCCTTCGTGAGGGCGGCGGTCACACGTTGCGATGGTGTCGGCTGTGACTCTTCGACGGGCAAATCCATTTCGTACGCGTTATCCGTCAGCGTTTTCAGGAACGCGACCAGGGACTTCTTGTCGGGTTCGGTGAGGGGGATGCCGCCGTCGGGATGTTTGGCGAGGTTCGGATCGAGGGCGGCGTTGCGCACCACGCGGGTGCAGTAGTGTTCGACTGCTTCCTCCAACGTCCGGATGCGGCCGTCGTGCATGTAGGGGGCGGTCACGGCGACGTTGCGCAGGCTGGGAACGGCGAACTGGTTTGTCGTCGCATCCAACCCGTTGTTGAGTAGACGAAAGTCGGAAAACAACGGTCCGCCGTGACAATGAAAACAGTCCGCGCCGGTCAGTCCGCGCCGGGGATCGTATTCGGTGGAAAACAACTCGAACCCCCGCTTCTCCTCGTCGGTGAATTGCGCCTGGCCGCGCAGGGCGCGGTCGAACTTCGAATCGTGCGCTGTCAACGTCAGCAAAAACTGCTCGAGCGCCCGCGCGATGCGGTTGGCATCGATCTTGGGCGAGCCAAAGGCCGTTTCGAATAGCTCCGCGTAGCCGGGTGCGGCGGCGAGTTTGGACGCGCAGTCATCGAGTGACTCGTGCATCTCCTTCGCCTCCTGAATCGGCATCAACACCTGCTGGCGCAACGAGGCCGCCCGGCCATCCCAGAAAAACCTCTGCTTCCACGCGAGGTTGAACAGCGGCATCGCGTTGCGCGCGCCTTCCTGCCCGTCCACACCCAGGCTGAACCGTCGCGGGCTGTCGGTGAACGCCTCCTCCGGTTTGTGGCACGACGCGCAGGAAAGCGTGTTGTCCCGCGAGAGCAGTTTTTCCTGGAACAACCGCCGCCCGAGCGCGACCCCCTCCTCCGTCAGTGGATTGTCCCGCGGCAGGGACGGGATCGGGAATTTCGCCGGAATGTGGAACCGGTAGGGCGTGGCGTGGTCGGCGATCAATACCTCCAGGCTGTTCGTCCTGACCGGTGTGTCCACCGTGGCAAATCCGCCGGAAACGGAAAAGGCGCGCGCGATGTTTGACCGGAACGCCGCCGCCAGCGGATCACCCTCGCGCGAGTGCGTCGCCGCGACGCCGGGCGCGAGATGAATTGACGCAAGCAGTCTGGGAATATCGAGAGCCACGTCGAGCCGCGCGTCCCGGCGCAGATCGATCGGCGCAACCAGCGTGATCGGTGTCTGGTTGGGGGACTTTGCCAGGTGCAAGGAGAACCCGGCGTTGCCGTCGTAGTGACCTTCCAGCGCAAAGAACACATAACCACCCTGCCAACTCCAATGCAGGCTGTTGACCAGCGGGTTCAGCGGATGATCCGCGGGCCACTGCGATGGATCGGCGTGATTGGTTTTCTCGTCGAGCCCCACCGCGAACGATAATTCCCGATACGCGCCCGGCGGAATGTTTTCCAAACGGAAGTTCAATCGCTGTTGCGCCTCATCGATGAACGCAAACTGGTTCGGCAAGTCGATCCACCGGCCCTCACTGGTCTGCAACCGGAAGTTCGACAACAGGAACGCCAATCGCGAGACCGACACGGTTTGGCCCGCGTCATCGGCGAACCGCAACGTATCCAGGGGCTGCGGTTTGCCGCCCGTTCCACCGCGGATGGTAATCTCCAGCGACG
>CAZAQZ010000353.1:0-3869 GCA_964487175.1 uncultured Verrucomicrobiota bacterium
AGCGGACATCCTTAACATCAACCCCAACGAACGAATCCGTACCAAGACGCCCAAACGGGCGTTCATCGTCACCATGCCCGTGCGGATGGACGACGGGCACACGGAAATGTTCGTTGGCTATCGGGTGCAACACCATTTGTCCCTCGGTCCGACCAAGGGAGGGCTGCGATATCACCCTGACGTCACCCTCGGCGAAGTGGCCGCGCTGGCGATGTGGATGAGTTGGAAGTGCGCCTTGTGCGGACTGCCTTACGGCGGGGCGAAAGGAGGCATTACCTGTGATCCTCGCAAAATGAGCATTGGTGAGTTGGAGCGAATGACACGCCGGTTCACCCAGGAGATGATTCCGTTTATAGGACCGCATATTGACGTGATGGCCCCGGATTTAGGGACCAACGAGCAAGTGATGGCGTGGATGATGGACACATACTCGATGCACGAGGGGAACCCAGTTCCCCAAATCGTCACAGGCAAACCTGTCAGCTTGGGCGGGTCGGCCGGGCGCAAAGAGGCCACGGGCCGTGGTGTCGCCTATCTGGTGAACCGGACGCTTGAGAGCCTGCATATCAAGTCAGATGCGGCACGGGTTGCAGTTCAAGGTTTTGGCAATGTCGGATCGATTGCGGCGCAGCAACTCCATCGGTTTGGCTCGAGGGTCGTTGGCGTCAGTGATTTCTCGGGGGGGCTTTACAACAAGAACGGCCTGGATGTGAACAAGCTGATGGATGA
This sequence comes from uncultured Verrucomicrobiota bacterium, assembly GCA_964487175.1. Lineage (GTDB taxonomy): Bacteria > Verrucomicrobiota > Verrucomicrobiia > Palsa-1439 > Palsa-1439 > CAWFPN01. The sequence continues at coordinate 730 of CAZAQZ010000353.1, forward strand.
ATGCACCAAAGACGGCGGCTTGGCTGATTGCAAGGACTGCGGGGACCACATCACAAACGAGGAATTGCTGCAATTAGAGTGCGAAGTATTAATTCCCGCCGCATTGGAGCGACAGATTACTGACAAGAACGTGAAAAAACTTCGGTGTCGTGTCCTGGCAGAGGCCGCCAACGGGCCCACGACCTTTGAAGCGGATGATGTGCTGCGGCAAAATCCGGACATATTTGTGATCCCGGACATTCTCTGCAACGCAGGTGGCGTCATCGTCAGTTATTTTGAATGGGTCCAGGATTTGCAGAGCTTCTTTTGGACCGAGGCGGAGGTCAACGACAAGTTGTATCGCCAACTCGAAATGGCCTACCAGCAAGTCCTGCAACTTGCCCGGAAGCAGAACCTCTACATGCGCGATGCCGCTCTGGCTCTTGGCATCAGCCGGATTGTCGAGGCCAAGCAAATGCTCGGCCTGTTCCCTTAAACCATCTCGAACTGGCTCATCGCCTTGAAGAGCTGAAATCGCTCCTCCACATCTTTTTTCGTCAGCGTCTGGAGACGGGTGAGGCTGAAGGATTCGACGTTGAAGGAGGCGACTACGCTGCCATAGATTACGGCCTTGCGCAACGCATCGGGGTCGAAGCGTTCGACGCTGGTCAGATACCCCGTGAACGCACCCGCAAAACAGTCACCCGCGCCCGTTGGGTCATGGATGTCCTCCAACGGGTAGGCCGGGGCGCTGAAAAACAAGTTCTCCCCAAATAACAAGCACCCGTGTTCGCCCTTCTTCACAACCACGTATTTGGGTCCGAGCTGGAGAATCTTGCGGCCGGCCTTGATCAAGCTGGTTTCCTTGACCAGTCCACGTGCCTCGCTTTCGTTGAGCACGAGACAGTGGATCTTCTTCAGCAACTCCGCCAATGGCTCGCGAGCTGTCTCGATCCACAAGTCCATGGTGTCGGCCACGATGAATTTCGGCGCTTTAAGCTGCGTGAGCACGTGCAACTGCAACTGCGGCGAGATGTTGCCGAGAAGGATATACGGAGTGGCCCGATAATGTTCTGGCAACCTGGGCTGAAACGTCTCGAACACGTTCAGGCACACCGACAACGTGCGCCGTTTGTTCATGTCCCATTCATACTCGCCCGACCAGCGAAACGTCTTGCCCTCGGCGGTCTCGAGCCCGTCGAGATTGACTCCGTGTCTTCGAAACAAATCCAGATACTGCTTGGGGAAATCGCTGCCGACGATACCAACGAGATTGACCGGCGTGAAAAAGCTCGCAGCGATGGAGGCGTAGCTGGCCGATCCGCCAAGCTGGTCGTGATGTTCCTCAACAGGCGTTTTCACGCTGTCGAGGGCAATGGAACCCGTAATCAACAGACTCATGATTCAACTCTCCGAAACCGCGTGTGCGTCCAGACGTTCCTTCAACGCAGCCGCAGCCTGACGCGCGTCGGGAGCCTTCAGGATCGCGGAGACGACGGCCACACGCGTCGCTCCAGCTTCGAGCACTTGATCAATGCTTTCCAGGTTGATTCCTCCGATTGCGAAGAACGGGACGGAAACGCGCTCCTTGACCTGGCTGATCAATTCCAGTCCAACTGGGGTGGCGCCGGGCTTCGTGTCCGTGGCAAACACAGGCCCGACACCGATGTAGTTCGCGCCGTCACGTTCGGCAGCCAAGGCCTGTTCCAGGGAATGCGTGCTGATACCCACGATGCGCATATGGGCCAGTCGTTCCGTGCGTTGATCCCGTGGAATGGCGGCCCAATCCTCCTGTCCGAGGTGGACGCCATCAGCGCCAGTCTCGAAGGCGGTGGCGATGTCGTCATTGACGATGACCGGCACATGAAATCGGAAGGCCGCGCCCAGCACGGCAGAAGTCAACCCGACGCGCTGCGCATGGGTGAATTCCTTTGCGCGCACCTGGATGATGTCCACGCCGCCATCAATCATCGCCCGGGTTAGCTCCATGGGATCGCGGTCACCCAGATAGGCTGCGTCAATGAACCCGTAGAGGCGGGCGAACGCGATGCGCGAGGTTGGCATCAGCCGAAGAACACTTTGGCCACGTCGTACAATTCCTTGCTCACGCAGCGATTGCGCAGACGCAACTTGGGTTTGCCGGTCTTTTTGTCGATCACCTCGTCGATGACCGAATCGAAGTCGATGCCCACGATCTCGGTGCCGCGCAAGGCGACCATTTTGCCGAACTGGCCCGAAGCGGCCAACTCAACGGCCTTGACGCCGTAGCGTGTGCCGAGCGTGCGATCATACGCGCTGGGGGTGCCACCGCGCTGGATGTGACCGAGCACGACCGCACGGCTTTCGATGCCAGTGGCCTTTTCAATTGCCTTGCAGAGTGTCTCGCCAATACCGCCGAGCCGCACGTGACCGAATGCATCGAGGTCCTTGCTTTGCGTGACCTCGCCGCCTTCCAGTTTGAAACCTTCGGCGGCAGCTACAATGGAAAAATTCTTCCCGCCCGCCTGGCGCTGTTTGATGATCTTGCAGATCGCATCCAGCGACATCGGAAATTCCGGCAACAACACCAGGTCCGCGCCCCCGGCGATGCCCGCTTCCCAGGCAATCCAGCCGGCCTGCCGCCCCATCAATTCAACCACCAGCACACGGCTATGCGCTTCCGCCGTGGAATGCAATCGGTCCAATGCCTCGGTGGCAATATTGACCGCTGTATCGAACCCAAATGTCTGGTCTGTCCCATCGATGTCGTTATCGATCGTCTTCGGGCAGCCAATGACCGGCACACCGCGTTTGTGCAGGCGGGAAGCGACGCTGAGGGTATCGTCACCACCAATGGCGATCAGTGCGGTGACATCGAACCCTTTCAGGTTGCGGATAATGGTTTCGATCTGTTCCTCGGTGGGGTTGGTGCGCGACGTGCCCAGGATCGTGCCACCCAGATGCAGGATGCCGGATACGCGTTCACGGCTCAGCGGGACGAATTCACCCTTGATGATGCCCGCCCAACCATTCTTGAATCCGATGACTTCAAATCCTTCGAGCAATGCTTTGCGAGTGACAGCGCGGATGACGGCATTCAACCCGGGGCAATCGCCGCCGCCGGTTAACATGGCAATTTTTTTCATGATTCCTTTTTCGGGTGAAACTCCAAGCAGTAAGAA
>CAZAQZ010000354.1:0-3869 GCA_964487175.1 uncultured Verrucomicrobiota bacterium
AGCCGCTGCTGATACTTGTCCCTCTGCCGGGTAAAAGCCGTTATAATCGTCGGCGTACATCGTGAACCCGGTCACCCACTGCTTCATGTTGCTAAGACAAGAAGCAGTTCTGGCCTTGTTTCTGGCATTATTAAGCACGGGCAACAGCAGGGCGGCCAGAATACCAATGATGGCAATGACGACGAGCAACTCGATCAGGGTAAATGCGTCAACACCTAATCTGCGGGCGTATACCAAGCACCTTGATCTCCACATTCGGGAACCCCTGCCTTCCTGTTAATGGAGCGCAGCGGCCCACGCGCCCTCGTCTTATGTTTCCCTTACGGGTCCGGGACCAATTGGATCCGATAGTAACGCGACGGTTTGTTGGTGGCCCCGCCCACATCTGTGTAACTTGCCTGCGTCAAGCCAAAGCCAAGCGCCCAGTTGGTCGGGCCAATATTCACAAAGTTGTTGGAATAGTTGCCGCTGGCGTCGCCGGGTGTCGACTGCACGATATAATTGCGCCCGCCCATCGCATTCCACGTAACGGGCACGTCATTGCCGCTCTTTGCAATCGACTTGACTTGGAATGTGTCAGCAGGCGCAAACGCGACGCCGCGCCACTCCATAAGCGGCGTGGATGCGAACAGGTTTGCGGTCGTGGCGAGCGGCATTGGCAACTGCCCTGAGAGCGAGCCGCCATAGCCACTTGAGTCTCTCACATGATACAGGAAGCCGCCCGGCACGACGCCCGTGCCGCTTCCACCACATCCGGCGGCTAGGAATAGATCGACGTTTGTCTGACTGCCAGACACGAAGACCGAGGCCGTGATCCCGCGAACCCCGCATGGGATGCTTATTCCGTTTGGACCACTGACCGTGTTAATGGAGCCGACATTTGACCACGTGGTGGAAATTTGATTGTAGCACCACTTCGAAACGTTGCTGCCCTCGTCCGCAATGTACATGGTGTCGACATTCGTGCTGCCAGCTTGCAGGTTGAGGAGCACAAATTGGTAGGGACTCCCGAGCGGAACTGCGTTGGTTACACTAGCGCCGAACCCTGTCAGATTCGATTCGACGGTGCTGACCGTCGCCACATTCGTGCCGACGGAAAGAATCCCCGTTGCATTCATGGCATACAGTTGTTGGTGGTTTGGCGGGTAGGTGAAATCAGGGCGTGGGTTGAAAATCCCGATGTTACGTTTGTTGGTGTTGCCGACCAACTGCGTGACAACGGAGCCGCCCAGCGTGACATACCCGACACCCTTTGTGCTTCCGCAGAGCCAAAGATTGCTGCCATCCGTACTGGCTGCGCACCGGGGATTGCCGCCGGAACCGTTGATGAAGTTGGAAAACGCAGTTGTCGTGTTGATATTGCCCTTGGAATCCACTGTGCCGATCAAGCGATTCACACTGGTGTCTGTCGGCAATTGGGCTCCGCTCTGCAGGACTTTCCATTGGTCGTTGGTAGCGTAGCCGCAGAACACCACGTACCGGCCGTCCGTGGAAAGCGTCATGCCTCCTTCGCTGGTCGCAGCCGCGCTGTTTTGGATTGGGAAATTGGTGTTGCCGTTCGCATCTATGAACTGGTTGGCCGGCAACGCAATTGACTGCACCAATATTCCATTCGTTGTTAATTCGTCGATAAAGGCGTAGTTACCGGCATTGGTCAATGGGCTCGTTCCGTCCCCAACGCGGTAAATGACAAGGTTGCCTTGCGTGAACGGTTTGGCCTGCACCCCAGCTTCAAACACTGTCACCAAAAGTGCGGTCATCAAAATGATTGCCTTTTTCATGTGTGTCTTCCCTTTCGTAGAACAGTTTCCCTTGAAGTTTGGTCAACAGACCCAGCAGCGACCGACGCTTGCCCCATCGTTCTCATCATGGAATGATTTTGTGATGTTTGGTGAACCGGAAAACCGCTTTGCAAGGCTGGAACGACCACAATAATCCCCTTGTGATCAAATGATCGGCAGATGTCTCTCGCAAAGTCACCCGTCTGCGCTCCCCGAAGTCAAGAATTCTGACAGAACCATGCAAACGTCAACCGAAATGGCGTAGTCCGACCACTCTGCATTGATCATTCCCGGCCACCTTTCTCGCAGCACTCTGCAGTCGTAACCACTGCATCACAAAGCTTTTTGCGCGTTTGCATGGGATTCTCTCGGTATCTCGTTCCGGCTTCCACTGGGTCGCCAACCGTTTATCGGCTGGCCGAAACGAATAAGGGGCGGATTTGTAACAATTGGGCAACGGTCTCCCAATCCGGATAGTGGAATTGCTTGCCGTACTGCTTGGACAGTGCTTAGTATCGGACATCTGTTTCGAGTCGGCGCTTCCTGCGATTGCAACTGACTCGAAACGGGCTGATGCCGCCGTGGCGGAACTGGCAGACGCGCTGGACTCAAAAGACATTTGTCAGAATTTTCGCTCCAGTTAGCCACCGTATGCTTGAAGCCTCTATGCTTGTACACACCAATTTTTACATGGCTTTGCAGTCGGCCAGTTCTTGTGCTGGGCTTAGCGTGAGCGCTCCCGTATTTTTCAATCGGGTTGCAACCACGGGTTGCAACCAAGGACCGTAACGCTGTTAGTCAAAGTCACGCCCCGAAGTCCAGTCGCTGCCAGGGCTCGTCCAGCGCCAGACCGCGGAAGTAGCTGACGGTCGCCGCATGAAACTTTGGCCCTCCTCCTCGGAGGAGGGCCAGCAACGAACCAGATTAGGAACTCAAACCAAAGTGCGAAAGATTCTGGACACTACCCTGACGGCAGTTTGTGCCCGAGTCTCCCAGATCCTTCGCGAAGAGAGGCTAAGGCGGGGTCTTTCCATGACCGAGACCGCCGAGCAAGCAGGTTTGTCGCAGCAGATGGTCAGTTACATGGAACGCGGAATGAGGAATCCGACCCTCGAAATCATGCTGCGCATCACCGATGCCTTGGGCGTCGATCTTGCCCACGTGATAGAGCGTGCCAGCAAGGTCGCTGCTAAGCGGGCGACACGATGAATATCGCGATGGACATCAGCGGGACAGCGCTGGATGTGGGTCGCTCGTGCGTTGAAGTGTTCGGGTGGTAAGCAAAAAGTCACCTGCCCCTGTAGCCGGTTTCCAGGGGGTCGGGTGATTCAATAATTAGGACAGGTCAAAGAGATTTCAAATACCGCGAACGCAGAAATTCACTCGCTGCATATCCGGTCTTCCGCTCCCGTAAATTGCCATGAACCCAAAGACCGACGACAGGTGTTTGATAAGCGGAGGCAATACCCGGTATAAATGCTTGAAATTCTTCCATGCTCTTTAACGCCGAAACGTCAAAGATTTCTACTGTATCTTCTTTTTCACCTTGCAAGGCAGCGCTGAGTTCGTCTAGGAGCCTTAGCTCATCGAGCGAATAGCCCGCTGCAATGCCTATCGTTACAAAGTTGCCTCCAGATGGAATTGGCCGGTCAGCTTTTCGCAGGGCTAGTCCTTTTTCCTTAAGAAGAGAAGGGAAACGCTGGCGGGCTGCCTCTTGCAACTTCTGCACCTCTTCAATTGACATGCCTTCCCTTGGCTCCAACAATTCTGAGAAATTCATGTTAGACAATAGAGACTAGAGGCTTTGTGGCGGGATTTCCACTCAAAGCGACTGGAGAAGTCGCAATGCAATGGAGCGTTGGCAATTTCCGTTCCACCTTCTGCGTTAGTGAATCAATCCGCGGAAAACTCAGTCCAATATATGCCTCCGCCTGGATGTGTATCACCTTCTACTAGGATGTAAACATCCTTCTGAATCGCTGCAATTTTATACGACGACCCAGGTTGGAGTCTTTTCTCGGAAGCGGTCATTACATCCTGCGCACGTCCTCGATCGGTTGGACGATACACGACGATGTCACCGACTTT
>CAZAQZ010000355.1:0-3862 GCA_964487175.1 uncultured Verrucomicrobiota bacterium
CAATAATGCCAAAACACTGGAAAATTTCCTGCCGTGGCAGCGTGCTCTATTCCGATGGGGTTGGACTCACCTGGGCCGCAACACGACGTATCCGCGCGAGCCGATCTACATCCCGACCGAAACCGACCTGCAGCGCGCGTTTCAGGAATACGTCCGCGGCGTTGAGGAAAAGAAGCGCAACGGCCAGGCGCCTGGCCCGGACGAGAATGTGGAAGTGGATGCCGCTGGCCGCGTCAGCGTTCGCGGCGTGGGTGGTGTGATGGCGATCAACGGCATCCTCACCAACTGGATTTTCCAGCGGAACAAAGACAAGCACGCGTTCTATGTCGAGGAAAGCTACGTTATCCCCTGGATGTATCCCTACATGACGCCCTACGGAATCATCCTTAAGATCAATCACGATACCCTGCCGCCCCCGAATCAGGACCCTCAATTGTGGCAGCGAATCGTCGATCGCGACACGGCGTACTGGGACAAGCTCTGTGCCGATTTTAACGCCCGGCCTGAGTTTCATCGCGACACCGACGCGCAAAAAACATTCTCCAAGCTCCGCTCCGCCATCGGCGGCTTGTATGCTTACCATCACATGATCCCGCAGGCGGAATACGCATTCAAACAGGCTCTCAACCTCTGCCCGGAAAGCCCCGAAGCCAATTTCCGCCTGGCCCAGTTGTACATCGAACAAGGACGCATCGACGACGCAGTCGCTGTTCTGCAGGCGCTGGAGAAACTTGACCCGCTCAATTCAAAGATCACCCAGGCCATCAGTCAACTGCACGGCATGAAACAGCAGCATACCGACGTCGAGCAACTGGAGCGGGCCCATGACGCCGCGCCTCGCGACGGAAATCTGCTCACCCAACTCGCCCAGGCGTACTACAAGGCCGGTCAGGGGGAGAAAATCATTCCTCTCACCGATCGCTACTTGTCCCAGAGTAATCTCGCGGCCGGCGAAATGCTGCAGGCCTGCCAGATTTATGTGTCGTTGAATCAGGTTGACCGCGCGATCGCAACGCTCCAGGCAATCATTGCTCAATATCCCAACGAAAGTCAGGCCTACTTCGCCATCGCGATTATCCGCTCGGTCCAGAGCAAGCCGGATGAATCACTCGACGCCCTGGAGAAAGCCGTCCAGCTCAACCCGGGCATGCGCGATCAGGCGAGAAACAATCCCCAGTTCAACAACATTCGCAACAACCCGCGCTTTCAGGCTCTGATTGGTTCACCACCGCCGAACACGTAGAGGGCTTCACACCCATGAACCCTCCTCCGGATTCCTCAGCCGCGCCACCGGGCCGGGCGAAAATTCTGGTCGTGGATGACGAAGCGATCATCCGCCAGTTGACGGTGCATGTGCTCACCGATTTGGGGCATCAAGTTGTCGAGGCCACCAGCGGCGAAGAAGCACTCCGGCTCGTAAATGAAGAACGGCCCGATCTGATTCTGTTGGACATCATGATGCCCGGCGTGTCAGGCATCGAGGTCTGCCGCCAGTTGCGCGCCAACAAACGTACCGAGGCGATTCCTGTCATCGTCGTCTCCGGCGCCAATGCCAAACGGGCGCTGGAGGAAAGCATCATCGCCGGCGCAGACGATTTTCTCGCCAAGCCAATCGACACCTTGGAATTATTGGTGCGCGTGCGGTCCATGTTGCGGGTGCGCAATGTCCGGGACCAGGAGAAACGCGTCGTCGCTTACGTGAAGAATCTCCAGACCATGCGGCAGTCGAAGAAACCCTGACGCAGGGAAAAGGTCGCGATGGCAACCGAGTCGCTCGACAGCAAACGCAACCGTGTTAAGAAGATCATCGTCCTCCTGAAGAGGACGCATCCGGATGCGAAGCTCGCGCTCGATTTTTCCAATCCCCTCGAATTGCTCGTGGCGTTGATTCTCGCAGCGCAGGCGCGCGATGACCTGGTCAATACCATCACGCCCGAGTTGTTCAAGAAGTATCGGTCCGCCGCTGATTACGCCAGCGAAAATGAACTCGTCCTCCAGAAACAGGTCAGCCGCATCAACTTTTTTCGCAACAAGACGCGTTCCATCCAGGGCGCCTGCCGTATGATCGTCGAGGAATTCAATGGCAACGTACCCAATACCATGGACGATCTGCTGACATTGCCGGGCGTTGGCCGCAAGACCGCAAACGCCGTGCTCGCCAATGCGTTCGGCCAGCCGGCGATCGTGGTGGACACGCACACGGGACGATTGTCCCAGCGGCTGGGGCTGACAAGGAAGGATGATCCGGATAAAATTGAAACCGACTTGATGGAGGTTGTGCCGAAGAAAGAATGGACTAAGTTCTGTCATCTGTTGCAATTCCACGGACGGCGCGTGTGCACGGCAAGGAATCCGAATTGCCCAAACTGCTCGATCAACAAACTGTGCCCATGGCCGCAGAAGACAAAACCAAAATGAAACCGAAGCAAATCGAAACCGTGAACAACGTCCTCGCCATCTCCTGGGAAGACGGCCATGAGAGCTATTTCGATTTCGAGATGCTGCGCCGCGCCTGCCCCTGCGCCCTCTGCAAGGGCGAGACCAACGTGATGGTCGAATACAAACCGCGCCCCCAAGCCTACACGCCCGCCAGTTTCGAGTTGCGCGGCTGGACCTACGTCGGCGGTTACGCCATCCAGCCGCAATGGGCCGACGGCCACGCCTCCGGCCTCTACTCGTTCCAGTATCTTCACAACCTCGACCCCGATTTGCCAAAGAAGGGAACCTGACATGAGAATCATCGATCCCCATTGCCACATGATTTCGCGCGTCACCGACGACTACGAGCGCATGGCGCTGGCCGGCATCGAGGCCGTTGTCGAACCGGCTTTCTGGCTCGGCTCGCCCCGCACCAATGCCGGCTCGTTCATCGATTACTTCGAAATGATCATCGGCTGGGAAACGCAGCGCGCCAAACAATACGGCATCGACCATTTCACCTGCGTCGCCATGAACCCGCGCGAGGCCAACAACGTCCCGCTCTGCAAGGACGTCCTGCCCGTCGTCGAGGCCTTCTGCCGTCGCGAGACCTGCGTGGCCGTCGGCGAAATCGGGTTCGACCGCCAGACCTACGAAGAGGAATCCGCCATCCGCGCCCAACTCAAGATGGCGAAGAGATTCGACATGCCGGTGCTCATCCATCTTCCGCATCAATTCAAAAAGCCCGGCACCGAACGCACCCTCAAAGTCGTCATCGACGAGAAGATGAATCCCGACAGGATGTTGCTCGACCACAACACCGAGGAAACCATGCCGCTCTATGCCGGGACCAAATTCTGGCGCGGCATCACGGTCTATCCCATCACCAAAGTCAGCGTCGAACGCGCCGCCAACATGGTCCAACAATACGGCGTCGACCGCCTCCTCATCAACAGCTCCTGCGATTGGGGCTACTCCGACCCGCTCAGCGTCCCCAAAGTCGTCATCGAACTTCGCAAACGCGGTTTCCCCATCGACCAGATCGAACAACTCGTCTTCCGCAATCCAATCGCCTTCTTCGGCCAGTCCGACAAGTGGACATTCAAGCCCTGAGCCGCGCCGGAATCCGTCTTTGACATTCCCCTTCGGGATGCTACGATTCTTATAGCCAAGTTTCAGCCCTCCGACCCACCTCGGTCGTGTCGCAGCGGAGCGATGACAACCTGACCACGAAACCAGAGGTGTCCTATGACCAGAAAAGTCCTTTTGACGACAGTTTGCCGGCCGCTCGGGCCCCGCTACGGCGATGCGCCGTCGGTCGGGTATGAATTGCTCTACCGCCAGGTCACGCGCGCGCAGGGCATTTTCAGCCCGCGCACGGTCAACATCCAGTTCTCCCTCGAATACATCGCTGAGAACCTCGACACGCCCACGGTAGTGCTGC
>CAZAQZ010000356.1:0-3110 GCA_964487175.1 uncultured Verrucomicrobiota bacterium
AGGCACCGGCGCCGCCACGGACATCGCCGATGTGGAGCGGGTGCGCGCCGCGTGTCCACGAACAAAGATTTTGATCGGCAGCGGCATCACCGTTGAAAATGTTGGCGAGTACATGCCGCATATCGACGGCGTGATCGTTGGCAGTTCGCTGAAGGTAGGCGGTGTATTGTCCAAGCCCGTTGATCCCAAGCGCGTAGCCGCCCTGGCGCGGGTGTTGCGGCGATGAAGAAGAAGGACAGAATTCCCACCGACACCGCCAGCACCGGCTGGAGCACGCCGTTTGAGAAGCTGTCCGCCGAGGGGCTGCCCGCCGCCTCGCCTTTGAGTCCGGCGAGTGAAGTCCCCGTCCAGCCGGCCAAGCGTGGCCGCGTGGTGTTACGGCGCGAAACGGCCCATCGCAACGGCAAAACGGTCATCGTGGTTGATGATTTCCCCCCACAGACCAGCGGTGCATTGATCGAAGAACTCGCGACGAAACTCAAGAAAGCCTGTGGTTGCGGTGGCACGACCAAAGACCGTACCATCGAGATTCAAGGCGATCAGCCTGCGAGAATACGCACATTGCTTGAGGCGGAGGGATTCCGGGTTGCAGGCGTGAGGTGAGTACTCGTTAGCGGGGCTTGCGGCAGCGTAGGATGAGGAAGTAGCCGACGAGCCTGGTGTCGGCAACCGACGGGCACTCGGCGGCAGTCTTCTCGTCCGCGCTTGGTTCGGCAACCCGCTCAATTTCAAATCCGATTTCAAGTAGCGTATTCAGCCATTCACTTAAGGTGCGGTCGAAAACTGGAATTCTGAACTGGCGGAGTTCCGGAGGCGCTGATCCGAAAATCCATTCAACCGTTCGGCCGGGCGTCTGGTTGAAGTACTGGCCGCAAATCACACCGAGTCTGTTTCCGCCTTCGTCGCGCACCCACTCCCACAAAGGCGTCTGGAAACAGGGGTGCGTGATGGAGAATTGCAGGAAACCACCTGGCCTGATGACGCGATAAGCTTCCCGCAGCGCGCGTTCCGGTTCGGGCATGTCCATCAGGCACATGAATGACGTGGCGAAATCGAATGAATCGTTGCGAAACGGCAGATGATGGCCGCTCGCGAGATGATAATGGATTCGCAAGGGCGATGCCGGTTCCGACCGTCGTGCGTGTCGCAAAAACGTTTCGGAAATGTCCAATGCGGTCATCGAAGCGCCCCGCTGCACCAGCAGCCGCGTGTTGTGTCCTTCGCCACAGCCAATGTCCAACCCGCGCAGGCCCTGGACGTCCGGCAGCATCGCAAAAAAGGCCGGAGTATTGACGCGATCGCGATACACGTCGTAACCGGCGCGGGCAAGCTGCGTCCACACCTCGGCGTTCTCGTCCCACATCCGGCCGACTTCGCGGTCATCCATGCGTGACCTCCTGCATCACAGCGTCGGTTTGTCGGTTTCGGCGCGGCGTTTTTGTTCGTCGAGGTAGCGGTTGAGGGCGTTTAAGTAGGCGAGGGCACTGGCTTCGATGATGTCCGTGGACGAGCCCTTGCCTGTCACAATCTTGCCCGTGTCGCCGTTGAACTGGACGCGGACGCTGACTTCGCCGAGGGCGTCCTTGCCGCGGGAAACGCTGGACACGGAGTACTCCATGAGGCTGCCCTTGGTTTGTGTAATTCGGTCGATGGTCTTGAGCATGGCGTCGATCGGGCCGTCGCCGGTGCCGGCATCGGTGAACGGTTCCTGTTTGCCGGCGCGGGTGAGGGTCACGCTGGCGGTGGGGAGTTTTCCCGTGGTGACGCTGAGGTAATCGAGTTTCCAGACCTGCGGCACTTCGGTGAACGCGCCTTCGACAATCGCGCGCACATCTTCGTCGTACACATTCTTCTTTTTGTCGGCGAGCTCCTTGATCTGCTCGGTGATGCGTTTGATTTCATCCTCGTTGAGTTTGTAGCCCATCTCTTCGAGTTTCTTGCCGACGGCGTGATGGCCCATGTGTTTGCCCCAGGTGAGTTCGCTGGTGCGTCCGACGTCTTCGGCGTGCATGATCTCATAGGTATCGCGATGGGCAATCATCCCATGCTGATGGATGCCTGCTTCGTGCGCGAATGCATTGTCACCGACGATGGCCTTGTTGCGCTGCACCACCATACTCGTGAGCCGCGATACAAGGCGGCTGGCCGGATAAATCTGCGTCGAGTCGATGCCCGTCTGATAACCATCAAAGGCATCCTTGCGCACTTTGAATGTCATCACGAGTTCTTCGAGGGAGGCGTTCCCGGCGCGTTCGCCGATGCCGTTGATGGTGCATTCGATCTGTCTGGCGCCGCTTTGGACAGCAGCGATGGAGTTGGCGACGGCAAGACCGAGATCGTCGTGGCAATGCACGCTAATCACCGCTTGTTTGATGTTCGACACGTGGTCGAAGAGATACTTGATGAGCGCGCCGTATTCGTGGGGCGCGGCGTAGCCGACCGTGTCGGGAATATTGACCGTCGTCGCGCCGGCCTCAATCACGGCCTGCGTCACTTCGGCGAGGAATTCCGGCTCGGTGCGCGAAGCATCCTCGGGCGAGAACTCGACGTCCTTGCAATAGCCGAGGGCGCGTTTGACGCCTTCGACGCTGCGTTTGAGAATTTCACTTTGCGCCATCTTGAGCTTGTGTTCCCGGTGGATTGCGCTGGTGGCGAGAAACACGTGGATGCGGGCGCGTTCGCCGGCGGGTTTCACGGCTTCAGCGGCACGGTCGATGTCCTTGTCAACACACCGCGCGAGCCCCGCGATGCGCGGGCCCTGGATCTCGGTGGCAATGGCCTTCACCGCCTCAAAATCGCCATCGCTGGCGATCGGGAAGCCGGCCTCGATAATGTCCACGCGAAGACGGGCCAGTTGGCGCGCCACCTCGAGTTTTTCGCGGGTGTTCATCGACGCGCCGGGGCATTGTTCGCCGTCGCGTAACGTCGTATCGAAGATTAAAACCTGATCGCTCATGACTGTTTTCCTTTGTTTACAGCCGCCGACAATGAGTCAAAAGCAAAAAACCCACTGTCGCGCGGCGACAGTGGGTTTCGATAAAATAAGCAGACCTCAAACCACCCTCCCCCGCCGGGGCAGCAGATACACCAAAGCCCGTAGGTTGAGTCAG
>CAZAQZ010000356.1:3120-3851 GCA_964487175.1 uncultured Verrucomicrobiota bacterium
AGACTGCGTTTCATGTATCTGATGTATAGCAGTTCCCGGGCCGTTCGTCAAGAGTTCATCACTTGCGCACGGCCAGTGCGAGACCGCCCACCACAAATGCGACCGGCAGCGCGATGGTGAAGACCCACTCGTCTTTCATCCAGTTGCCGAACAGCGACTTGTCCATGAACGGGTTGCTGACAGTCGTGGACTCGTGTTTGCCGAACGGGTTGCTGACGGTTGCGCTGTTCTTGGTGCTGTATTCATAGCGGCCGTAGGCGAAACTGAGGATTGCCAGGACGATAGCAACAGCGATGACGTTCATGCGTGAGCGCATGGGGCCTCCTTAGTAAGCGGCTTGGACGCCGCCGAGTTTGCGTTTCTGCATCCAGGGGAAATTGGCGCGAATCGCTTCGCCGACTTTCTCGACCTGGTGTTCCGCGCCGCGCTTCATCAAGGCGTTGTAGACGGGACGGCCTGCCTGGTTTTCCGTGATCCATTCCTTGGCGAATGAGCCGCTCTGGATCTCCGCCAGAATCTTCTTCATCTCGGCGCGTGTCTGCTCCGTGATGATGCGTTTGCCGCGCGTAATGTCGCCGTACTTGGCCGTGTCGCTGATCGAGAACCGCATCCCGCTGATACCGGCCTCGTTGACAAGATCGATGATCAACTTCATCTCATGCACGCATTCGAAATAAGCCATCTCGGGAGCGTAACCCGCCTCTACGAGTGTCTCAAAACCGGCGATCATC
>CAZAQZ010000357.1:0-3837 GCA_964487175.1 uncultured Verrucomicrobiota bacterium
CGACCGCAATAGATTCAGCAACAAATCGATCCACGCGCACCTGCGGGCGGGCTATGACGTTTATCCCGTGAATCCGAAGGAGGAAACTATCGAAGGCCTGAAATGTTACAAGTCGGTGGCCGATATTCCCGTGGCGCTGGATCGCATCAGCTTGTATCTGCCACCGCAGGTCGGTGTGAAGGTGTTGGACGAACTTGCGAAGAAGGGATGCAAGGAGTTATGGGTCAATCCCGGCGCCGAGAGCGCTGAGTTGATCGAGAAAGCGCAGTCCCTCGGCCTGAATGCCATCGTCGCCTGCTCGTTCATGGACGCTGCGACCGACGGGCATTGAAAGAAAACGCGGTTTACAAATCGGTCCGAAACTTTTATTGTGACACCAATCCATATGGAGGAGCACAATGGCCATTAAGAAGGAACTCTCCGTCGTTCTGCCCAATCGTCCCGGAACGCTTGCCGACATCGTCGCCGCGCTGGCGAAAGCCAAGGTCAATCTGCTGGCCATTGATGCCTCGGGAGGCTTTGAATACAACATCGTCCGGATCGTGCCTGAGAAAGCAGCCAAGGCCCGGGCGGTCCTGAAACGCAACGGACTCGAGGTGGGCGAGACGAATGTGTTGTGCGTTTCCGCCAAGGACGAACCCGGCGCGCTGGCCCGCGTCGCGGGCAAACTGGCCCGCGCCAAGATGAACATCGACTATCTGTACGCCACCGGCGGCAAGCGCGGTTCGGAAGCGTTGCTCATCCTGCATCCAGCGGACATCAAGAAAGCCGCACGCCTGTTGCGTTAGCGGTTCGCGCGGATTAATTTTCTCGCCCGCGCAAAAACGGCGTCCAACATCGGCTCGGTCAGCTTGCCTGTATTTGTGTTCTGCCGACTGGGATGGTACGACGCAATCAGCGTGGGCAGGTCCGGGCCAAGCTCGTGCACACTGTCGTGCGAGAATTTCGGCAGGGGCTTGGGGATCTCGACACCCAATTGCTTCAGCGATTTCAGATAATTGTCGAATGCGATCTTGCCCAGCGCGATGACCACTCGCAGTTGGTTCAGCCCACGGATTTCATCCAGCAAGTACCCGCGGCAACGGTCGATTTCACCGGGCGTCGGTTTGTTCCCCGGCGGTGCGCAGTGGATGACCGCCGTGATGTAGCAGTCAATCAACTGCAGCCCGTCATCGCGCCGCTGCCATGTCGGCTGGTTGGCAAACCCGGCCTTGTGCAACGCGCGGAACAACCACCGGCCCGACGAATCCCCCGTAAACACGCGTCCCGTCCGGTTCCCACCGTGCGCCGCCGGCGCAAGTCCGATGACCAGCAGTCGCGCATCGGCACTGCCCAAACTGGGCACAGGCTTGCCCCAATAGTCCCAGTCGCGAAACTCGCGTTTCTTTTCGCGGGCAATCCGCGCGCAATACGCAATCAGCTTCGGACAGCGCTGGCACTGAATGATTCGTTCATTATGCTTCGTTGTCCAATCCATCGTTCAACCTTTGTGCGCGATCCAATCGTCGCGAAACCGCTGAATCCGTGCCCTCGATTCCTCAAGGCGCTCGTGCGGAATTCTGCCTGATTCAGCCGCCTTCGCCAGCGCCTCATGGGCCGCCAGTGCCTTCTCAGCCACGTGACACACGAGTATCATGTCCGCCCCGGCGCAGAACGATTCCACGACCGCGTGCTCAAAGGAGCCGAACTTCGTGATGGCACCCATTTCCATGTCATCGGTCAGCAACAGCCGTTCATAACCCAACTCATCCCGCAACAATTTCGCCATGATGTTCGAAGACAGAGACGCAGGTAACGGCTTCTCGCCGTCGAACGCCGGGTAATGGCCGTGGCTGACCATGAGGACCGACAACCGGCGCAGCAACACCGCATAAGGCTTCACATCTTCTGAAATAATCTGCTCGCGACTCCGGTGAATCGTCGGCAATTGTTCATGGGAATCCTGCGACGCGCCTCCCAGCCCTGGGAAATGTTTCGGACAGGCCGCGACGCCCTCGCGTTCCAATCCTTCCGTGAACGCCCCTGCCCACGCAATGACCTCGTCGGCTGTCCTGCCCCAGCATCGATCGCGCAGCGCATTATCCACATCGGCGCCGAACAATTCCAAGTCGAGAACCGGCGCAAAATCGAGGTCGATTCCGAATTGATGAAGCCAGCGTCCGGTTGTCCTGCCAAAATCCTCGGCCCGTTCCACGACGCCTCCGCGCTTGAGTTCCGCAATCGTCGGGATTTCGCCGATGATCTCCCGCAACCGGTTCACGCGGCCATTCTCCTGGTCGACCGCCAGCACGGGTCGGAAGGTAAACTCGGCGCGCAAGGCGCGGGTCAGCGAGCGCAGTTCGCCCGCCCCTGTGATGTTGCGGGCAAACAACACGATGCCGCCCGGCTGGATGGTGTTGAGGAGTTTCCGCGTCGCGGGAGTCAGGTCGGCGCCCGCGAAACCGATGAAAAGATGTTGCCCGATATGTGAGAATAGCTTAGACATTGCCCTGTTCGCTTGTAACATTTGGGTCGTCCGGTTTGAATCCGAAAGTTTCGCGAGACACGATGAAGCACCTGAAAGAATTGACGATCGTCACCCCCAACAAGCCTGGGAAACTCGCCCAGGCCCTCAATTCCGTGTCCCGGGTAGGCGTCAACCTGATCGCCATGGACTCATCGTCGGGATACGACCTCAACATGGTCCGCCTGGTCATTTCGGAGTCGCCCAAGGCAAGGGCGGCGTTGCAAAAACTGGGATATACCGCGACCGAAGCGGACGTGCTCGGCGTGACGTTGCTGGATACGCCGGGGCAATTGGCGAAGGCGGCTTCCGCGCTTTCCAAGGCGAAGGTCAACATCGATTACATGTATGCCTCGGCGGTCGCTCACGGCCGCGAAGCACTGGTGATCTTCCATCTCTCCGATGTCGCCGCAGGCGAGCGGGCCTTGATAAAAGCCCGCTTCAAATAGCAATTAACCGGACACCCTGCCGCTCCACCGCCGATCAACTCAATGCCGGCCGAACTGCATCGGTGTCCCGTGGTCCTGGCAGGCTTGATTGGTGGGCGCGTCCGCGGGCGCATCGCTCGGCTTGAAGTAGCCGTGCTGGACCATCCATGACTCGACCTCTTCGCCGCTGACATCGGCGAGCATCTTGCCGTCAACTTCCACGCACGGTGAAAGGGGCTGGCCGCTCTTCTCCACCATCTCCTGGTAGTTGGCCGGATCGTTAATGATATCGCGATCCTCAAACGCGACGTTGTACTTCTTGAACACGGCCCGTACACCGTTGCTCCATCCACAAGTGGGTTTCAAATATGCGACGATTTTTGGTTGATTCATGGTTTTATCTCACGCTCCAACACCATCTATGCACTAAAACGGCCCGCAATTCAAGTGCCGCCGCAACGTCAATTCTGTTCAGTTCAGTACAATCCCCTAGATTCCGATGGCTCACCCTGCAGACCATATGTTTCCTAGGTTGGATGGCTATACGCCATGGCATCTAAGCTGCTGATAGATAACCACATAGCTTGCGAACATGTTGACGATTAAAGCCAACTGCAGAGACCAACTCACCGAGGGGGATTTTCACTTCCTCGCCACAATCCTGAGTTCCAATTCCGGTGCTTCATCGTCGTCGCTGACCGATCTGCTCGTTGACCCTGTCGCTCGTGATACCGCGCTGGAAAACGACCGCGTCCTCCGTGCGCTGATTGATTCGCCCCAGCCGATTTCCGTGTCGCCGCAGCTCTACTTCTACGTCCTCACCCGTCATCTATTGTCGGAATTCGATCGTGACATCTCCGACTACGTCGCCAGCGTGCTTTGCTCGTTCCTGGACGTCCGGCGTCT
>CAZAQZ010000358.1:0-3828 GCA_964487175.1 uncultured Verrucomicrobiota bacterium
CGGATCCGTAGGCGCAGCGTTCGTGACCGTGATCAGGTTGCTCGACACAAGCGTGTTCGTGCCAAGAGAATTGCTGGCGGTCAGCGATACGCTGTAGGTCCCAGCCGCGTACGTATGCGTGAAGCTGGTTCCGGCGCCGTTGGTCACGAGGGTGCCGTCACCCAGATTCCAGTAGTTGGTCATCGGCAATACGCCGGAAGAGTTATCGGTGAACTTCACCAGCAACGGCGATGCGCCGCTCACCGGGGTCGCACTGAAATAGGCCAGTGGTGTAGCCGTGAAGTTAAACACGTCTGAGTAATTTGTCGAAACAGAGATCCTCCAGAATAACGCGCCTACACCCGGAATTGTCGGGCTTCCGTATGGCCCTAATGAGAATTGCCCTAAATAGGCGTCATCGTATGGACCGGTGGCAGTACAGGAGGGCGTCTGCGCAGCCAGGTTGGCACTGGTCGGATTGACGTATATCGCGATATTGGTGCTAAGGATGTTCAGTGCATAAACCACGCGAATCGGCAGGCCCGTGATATACGATCGTGATGTAAACGCCCACGGATCAAGTGCGGTGTTTTCCATGCGTGCGCAGAGCCAATAGTTGCTCCCGCTAGCGTCAAGGGACGCCGCTGATTGGACTTGGTCGTTATAAGAGTCGACAGTGTCATAGTTTTCCCAGTCATAATACGGGGCGTTCGTCGCCGGCGCACTGATAACGGTCATCACAAGGCCTTGGTACAAGGTATTCGATGTAACCGCGTAACTCTTTCCGACTTCTTCGGCGCCAGTGGCCTGGACGGACGGAAACACCGCCGCATTGTTCGAGATGATGATCGTGGGCGAGCCGGCTGCCACGTCGATCCACCCATTCTGACCGTTGAGGGGCTGGCCCTGGTTGAAGGTGCTGAAATCATCCGACCAATACACCAAGCCATCGTTGAGAACCACGACGCGCGTGCCCATCACAAGCGAGTCGGTGACGTTGCTGAACGTGATGGTAGCTGAATAAGAGCCGGAGAAAGCCAGGTTGGTGGCAGCAGGGGCTATGGAGACGGTGATGTTCGTACCCGCACAACCGATCAAAGTGCCGCTGGTTGCGCTCACAGCAAGCCAGTTGGTGGACGTAGGAAAGCTGTTGAACTTGACCGACAGCGCCCATTGGATTGAGAAGGTTCCGTTGCTCAAGGTATAGATTTTGGACGACGGAGTAAACGGGCCGCCGAAATTGCCGCCCGCCGTGAAGCTGCCGGAAGGTGTGATCGTATCGGGAACCAGAACCAACTGGACTGCGCGCGTGGCGGTGCCGAGGGCGCTGGTTGTATTCGTAAACGTGATGGTGGACAGATTGGTTCCGGATATCAAGCTCGAGGCATTTCCATTGAACGAAGCGACGACCGTTGCGCTACCTTCGGAGGGTAGTGTGCCGCTCGAGGGGCTCACCGTCACCCAGTTTTGGTCCGCGCTGGCCGACCAGCTAATCGCGCTCGTGCCGGGGTTGCCCAGGTAGTACGTCTCCGTATCCGGGTACGAGCAACCGGTCAGATCCGTGGCAAACAACCCCAAGATCGGTCCGATGGAGAGCTGACCCGGCCCCGCAGGGAAGCTCTCGCAGCCGTTGGTAGGGACAAGCACAATCCCCCGGAAACTCTCGGCTTCAGGGCCGCCGTTGGGGAAGAAGTCGGTAATGTCTGCATCCCCTGAGAAACTTCCGTTGTAACCACTCGAATCGGTCCAGATGTATATGTCATCGCCACCGTTCGCGTGGGAACTACCTGCGAGAGTATTGGCCGTGACGTATAAATTCACATTTGTCGTGGTGCCAACAATCTGTTCCTGCGCGGCCAACCCGAACGCCTCGATGGCGACAACGTAACCATTGAAGGCCCAGTTCCCGCTGACCCATGAGAACTTCAAAATGGCGCCGGTTTCGGCCTCACCCGTAATGTAGCTGCCATCGGCAACATAAAGGGTGTCGTAGGTGACATTCGTGGTTCCTGAGAGGTTGAAAAAGGCAAAGGCCCACAAGCCAGCAGCGTCCGCACTTATTCCGGGCAGCCCCGACTCGCTGCAGCCGTTGCTGGTCGTGGAAAGCTGCGGCAGTATTTGGTACATTTCTGAAGAACCGGTGGAAGTGGTAAAATAAAGCTGATTGCCGAAGATGTTGATCTGGCGTATGTTACCCACGCTCGTGGAGAGTTGTTCGCCCATTGAGGAACCGCGCGTCGCGTATGCGGCACCCATACTGCCGGAACCGGCGACCCAAATGTTGGTGCCGTCGGAGCTGGCCCCGCTGCGAAAATCCTGGTCACTGACGAGTGAGTTCGTCAGGGCCGTTGTTGAGTCGATGTCGATACAGCGGTCGATCAATGCGACAACGCGCGGAAACAGCGTCGCAGCACTATCGATCAAAGTGCTATTTGTCTGTCCCCAAGGGACGGCATAGCCTTCCACCTGAATGAACCGGCCATCCCCGGAGAGGGAGATCAACCCGCCAGCGTAATCACTGCCACCAAGGAGCAAGGGGCTGTTGGCGCCAAAGAAATAGTTGGTCGGCAGCGTGATCGATTGAACCAGCGTTCCATTTGTTTCGTACTCGTCCAAAAAGACGGCATTGCCGAGATTTGTTAGGGTCGACCCACTACCAATCCTGCAAACCACCAAATTTCCCGGTGTAAACGGAGATACAGCATGGGACGAAAAATATGAATATGGCACGGCACCAAGTGCCGTGCTGACTGTTATGGCAGCAAAAAGCAGGGCCAGACTGATGCGGCGTACCATTGTGATGAACCCACTCAATTGACCTACGGACTTCTGGAACCCGTACATAAAACCCTCCGTTTGCTTTTTTTCAGAATTGTTTCGAATGTTGCCGGTGACCATATGTTCGCGCGTTCGATTCTTCAAAGTTCCGGTTCCATCCATTTTCGTTGTGTGCCCCTCTATTACAATTCAAGGGTCACAGATCATTGCCAGTTGTGTCAACAATAAGAAACGTCACCGCTACCATTTTAATTGACCTGTCAACTCGCTGTCCTCTAGCTCCAATCTCACTGATCCACCCATACTGACTCACCATTTTTGGTGCCAGACACTGTCATACGCGTCGTGCTACAGTGTTTTGCATGATAATGGACGCTCTTCATAAATGTCAAGAAAGGAGTTTGTTTCGGTTCAGCTTTTCTGTCAAATTGCGTCTGGCTCTGGCGACTTCGCTCACACGCAGAATCATGGTTCGGTTAACGGCTTCCGGTGATGTGGTGCAATAGGTATATTCTATTTAAGTATCTTATCTGCAGTCGGTTGGATAATTATGTCCTGGTTTAAAAGCTTGCTTCTATTCTCCCGTATGGGTACCTCCGCTCAATGGCAAGTATGCCCTGGTCGTCAAGTAAATGAAATGCTTTTTGCGGTTCAGGAATAAACCATTTTGATGGTGGAGAGATCCAGCGGTTGGGCCTATCAAAACGCGTTTTTTTTGAATTCATCCACCGGCTGCTTCAATTCACCTTTCTAGCATCAAATTGTTCTCATATCACTATTTCTTGTTGCATTTGAGTCAAATTAGGCCTAGAAGTGGTGAAAATAAGGCGAGTAGAGACGGATCATGAATCACGCTTCCAATAATGGCCATTCGGTTCGCACACTTGACGATCAGGAAAAAATGATCGTCAGGGAACTGGTGCGCGATCCGCGACTCAGCGACAACCAAATCGGCAAACTCACCGGCGTGCCCAGCCCGAGCGTAAGGCGCAAGCGCAAGAAACTCGAGGAGGAAGGTCTGCTGAATTATTTCGCGGCCCTCGACATGCAGGAAACCGGCACGGGGACGTT
>CAZAQZ010000359.1:0-3824 GCA_964487175.1 uncultured Verrucomicrobiota bacterium
TACGGCGGACGGGTCGGCGGGCAGGAACGGCAAAAATGTAGGCTAATGAAGCCTAATGAAGGTTTAAATGATTTCGCGCGGGTTTTTGAGGCTGCCAAGTCGGCAATAATTGCCGGGTAGAGTGGCCATCGTTCTTTGAAAATGACCGGAAGCGCGTTCGGGGACACAGAATGACTCGGTCCGATTAAGGCCAGTTAAGCCTAGTTAAGGCTAGTTAAGGTTTAGTTTTTTTCTGGAGGACCGAATCTGACCCAATCGAACCCAAACACGACCCCTTCGATCAGGGTCTGATTGAGGGGTCGTGCCGTCACACCAATGGATTGCAACGAAATTGTTGCAAAGCACTGCAAGCTCCGCTATACGGTGGCTTCAGCTATGAAAAAACCCCTTCTGCTGCTGTTCGTGGTGGTCTTCTGTGGCGTCATGGGAATATGGAACAAGGGGACGCTGGCCGCGGAAGATCCAACCGACCGATACGTCGAGGTGTTTGCCCTCATCCAGCAGGGCGACGTCGCCGAGAAGGCTTCGGATTGGTCAGCGGCCTACTCCAGATACAGCATCGCGCTGGAGAGGCTGCGCGCGATCAAGTCGGAATCGCCCGGCTGGGAATCGCAGATGGTCGATTTTCGCATCAAGTACTGCAACGAACAGATCCAGGGTTTGAAAGGCAAGGTTCCCGCCACGCCACCGCCTGCGGTCGAGGCACCTGCCCCTCCCCCACCCGCCCCAGAGGTCAAAGCAGCGCCAGTTGAAAAACAAAATGCCGACCTGCAGCGGGCTCAGGAGCAAATCCGTTCGCTTCAGGCCCAATTGGCGGCGCAGCAAAAGATTCAGCCGTCCAAGAGCGTCGTCGCGGAATTGGACGGTTTGCGCAACGAGAACCAGCGGCTGAACGCCCAGTTGTCGAGCAGCCAAAACCAGAACCGCACGCTCGAATCACAGGCAGAGGCCGGCTCCAAGCAAGCGGCCGAAAACAAACGCCTGCACAAGGATCTGTCGGACGCCACCGCCGCGATGGATAATTATCGGAAGGAAGCGAACCGCGCCGGCGATCTTCAGAAGCAAAACGATCAACTGAAGGCGGACCTCGACAAACTCAGGAAACAACCTGTCGCCCAGGAAACGAATTTTACCGGCAAGCCGGAAGTTGCTGAAGTGAAGAAACTTCGCGATGACCTGGCCGCCGCACAAACTGAGGCCGACCGCGCCAAAAAGGCCGTCGCGCACGCAGATGATTTGGCGAAGGAAAACGCAAATCTCCGCACGGAACTCGCAGCCGCCCAGAAACCGGTCCCATATCCCGCCGAATCGACAGATGTGAAAAAGTTGCGCTCCGATCTGGCCGACGCACGGGCTGAGATCGATCGCGTGAAGAAGACGGGCGAACAAGCCGCCGAGTTGCAGAGACAGAACAAGGATTTGTCAGACCAGCTCTCCGATACCCAAAAGAAAGTCACTTCTCAATCCACGGACCTGAAAAGACTCCGTTCAGATTTGATCAGCGCCCGCATGGACGCCGAGCGCGCCAGGGACGCGACTTCATCACAGGTTGACGACCTGCGCAGGCAGAACAAGGATCTCAGTGCGCAGGTCGCCACGCTCCAAAGGCAACAAGCCGCCAAGCCAGTCGAATCCACTGACGCCTCGCGGTTGCAGTCTGACCTCAGTGACACGCGCGCCCGCACCGATCAGTTGGCCAGGGAAAACAAGGACCTGCGGGACCAGCTTGCCGAAGCCGAGAAGAAAGCCGCCACACCGGCCGAGTCCCCGGAACTCAAGAAGCTCCGTTCGGATCTCGCCGACGCACGCGCAGAGGCCGACCGAGCCAGGAAGACGGGCGAACACGCAGCTCAATTACAGAAACAGAATGACGACCTGTCAGCCCAGCTTGCCGATTCTCAAAAGAAGGCCGCCAGTGAATCACTCAATGTGAAAACACTCCGTTCCGATCTCGCCAGCGCGCGCGCTGATGCCAAGAAAGTGGGCGATCAGGTCAGCAGCTTGCAGAAGCAGAACGATGCCTTGTCGGCCCAGCTGGCCAGCACCCAAAAGAAAGCGGCAGCACAGGCCGACGATTTGGCGAAGGAGAACAAAGACCTCCGCACCCAGCTTAGCGAGGCCCAGAAGAAAGCGGCCGTACGGGCTGACGACCTGACGAAGGAGAAAAACAATCTCAGCGCCCAGCTTACTGAGACCCAGAGGAAAGCGGCAGCACAGGCCGACAGCCTGGCGAAAGAAAATAAAAATCTCAGTGCCCAACTGGCCGACACCCAAAAGAAAGCGGCAGCACAGTCCGATGGCCTCACGAAGGATAACAAGAACCTCCGCGCCCTGCTTAGCGAGGCCCAGAGGAAGGCGGAAGTACAAGCTGACGACCTGACGAAGGAAAACAAAGATCTCCGCGCCCAGCTGGCCGAGGCCCAAAAGAAAGCCGCTACGCCGGTCGAGTCCTCGGAACTCAGCAAGCTCCGTTCGGATCTCGCCGACGCACGCGCCGAGGCGGATCGCGGGAAGAAGGCCGACGATCAGGTTAACGACCTGCAGAGGCAGAACAAGGACTTGTCGGCCGAACTCGCCGACGCACGCGCACAGGCCGGCCAGGCGAAAAAAGTCAGCGGCCGCCTTGACGAGTTGACGCGCCAGAACAAGGAACTCAGTGTTCAGCTTTCCGCAGCTCAGCGTCAGGCCTCCGAAATGGAGAAGCAACTGGCCGCCAAGCAGGCTGAAACCAAGGCCGGCAACTCAGGCGTCCTCTTTCAGAATTCATCCACTCCCACAGAGACGGCGGACATCAAGAAGTTGCGGTCCGACCTCGCCGACGCCCATGCCGAAACTGATCGGACCAGGAAGAATGCCGCACGCGCAGCGGACGAATTGGCCAAGGAGAACAAGAGCTTGTCGTCCCGGCTTGCCGAAGCACAAAAGAAGTCGGCACAAGCAGACGAGCTGACAACGCAGAACAAAACTTTGCGCGCCCAACTGGAAGCCGCTCAAAAGCCCGTTGTCCCTGCCGGCGATTCAGACGAAGTGAAGAAGCTTCGTTTGGATCTGGCCAACGCACGCGCTGAAATCGAACGCGCGAAGAAAGGCGCGGCTAACACAGCGGATGAACTGGCATACGAAAACAAGAATCTCTCCGCCCAGCTGGCCGAGGCCCAAAGGAAAGCGGCGGCACAGGCCGACGATCTGGCGACGGAAAACAAAAATCTCAGCGCCCAGCTGGCCGAGACCCAAAAGAAAGCCGCTCAGGCAGATGATCTGACAAAACAGAACACAGACTTGCAGGCGAAACTCGAGGCCGCTCAAAAGGCCGCTCCTCCGGCGGGCGAATCCGAGGAAGTGAAGAAATTGCAGGCCGAGCTTTCTGACGCTCAACAGAAGGCAGCGGCCCAGGCGGATGCATTAACAAAGCAGAACAAGGATCTCAGCGATCAGCTCGCAGCCGCCCAAAAGCCTGCCGCGCCTGCCGGCGATTCCGATGAAGTGAAGAAGCTGCAAACCGAACTTTCCGATGCTCGCACGGAATTGGATCACGCGAAGCAGGCATCTGAACAGGTCGCCCAGTTACAAAAGCAAAACAACGATCTTTCGGCTCAACTCGTTGAAGCGGGGAAAAAAGCGTCCACGGAATCGCCGGAAGTAAAGAGGCTTCGATCGGATCTTGCCGACGCTCAGGCGGAAGCCGACCGCGCGAAGAAAGCGTCTCAACCGGTGGACGATTTGAAGAAACAGAATAGGGCTCTCAGTGACAAGGTAGCGTCTCTGGAGAGGCAGGTTGCCGCCGAGGCATCCGCCACTGAAAGATCCGGAGACACCGGCGCGGC
>CAZAQZ010000360.1:0-3807 GCA_964487175.1 uncultured Verrucomicrobiota bacterium
CAATGCCATCGGCCTGGCGTGGACTGCCAGTGCCTCGCTGGGGGTAACCGACTACATTATGTACTACGGTGACACCAGCACAACCATGACCAATACGACGGATCTCGGTAACGTCACCAGCAGCGTCATCTCCGGCTTGACGTCCGGTGAGACTTATTTCGCGTCGATCATTGCCATCTCTCCCAACGGTCAAAGCCAGGCGTCCGACTCCACCATCACGGCGCAGCCGGATACGAGTATCGGCATCATTCCGCTTTTCGATGCCTTTACGACCCTGGAACCAGACACCATCATCAACACGTCCACGTCGCTCGTCACCCGGATTGCCGATCGTCCGCGTGCCCGGCACGCGCGGGAGTGTCAGTTCATGCTGTATAACACCTATTTGACTTTCTATTGGGAGCAGCGCATGACCGACATTGAGATTGACGATTCCATCGGAAAGGGTGGAAACAGCATCACGTTCCACATGTGGTCCCTGAATCAATTGACGGGGCCACCGAACATCCGCTTCTTCTTTCAGGGCCAAACCACGGTCGCGCAGTATTTTGACAATGAATACTCGATGCAGGCCGATTCGAGTTTGACGAATTGGACGTGGACCATCAACAATAACTTCCAGTTCAACCGTCCCATCCAATCAGGCGACCGCATCGAATTCGAGTTCAGCCCGTTCATGCTCACCGTCACAAACGGGCAACTTAACTACTACGGCGGCGCGCTCCTTTATGTGGCCGGGCAAGGAATCGTCCCGTGGCAGGAGGGCGTGACCAATGACCCGCAGCAGGTAAACGCCGCCATCGACTCTACCCCGATGCCCACGAACGGCTGGCTGGCCGGCGGAGCCACCATGCCCTATCAGTATGACTGTGATACGAACATGTATTTCGAACAGATGTCGCCGAATGCCTCCCCCCCGACCGGGCAACAGTTCATGCTCGGGCGCCGGCTGCATCATACGGACTTTACCACCGGCGCGCATTCGGAGCCGGGCAACCCTATCTTCACCAACCATGTCGGTCAGGCCGGGCCGATGTACATCCAAACCAGTTGCATGGGCTGCCACGTCAACAATGGCCGCGGATTCCCTGCCGCTGTCGGCCAGCCGCTGACGACAGCTCTCATCGAGGTGGGCAGCACTGCGGGTGGAGCGGCCGATCCGGTTTACGGCTCCGTCCTGCTGATGCAGAACGCCAGCGGGCCAAGCGAAGGCACCGCAACGATTGCCAGCTACACGATCACGACCAATACGTATGGCGACGGCACGACGTACACGTTGCAACAGCCAAACTACTCGTTCTCACCCCACACCCCGGCATTTTTCTCCGTGCGTTTCGCGCGGCCGCTGGTGGGCCTCGGCTTGCTCGAGGCGCTACCTGAAAGCACCATCGAGGCCATGTCCGGCGGGAACAACAACGGCATCTCAGGCCAAATTCAAACCGCGACCGATCCGTGGACGGGCGATCTGCGTCTGGGTCGCTTCGGCTACAAAGCTGCGGGGTTCAGTGTCGAACATTTTGTCTGCGCCGCCCTCAATCTCGAGTTGGGCGTGACAACCCCGATCTTCCCGCATAACTTCAACGGCCCGGATTCTTCCGGTCCGCCCGAAGTCTCTGCCGACGAAGCGAGTCAGTGGGCACGCTACCTCTCCACTCTGGGCGTCAACGCCCGTCGCAACCTGACCGACCCGCAATGCCTGCAGGGCGAGGCGCTGTTCACCAGCGCGGGCTGTGCCCAGTGTCACATAGCAACGCTCCAGACCAGCCCGTATCATCCATTCGCCGAACTTCGCAACCAGACCATTCATCCTTACACCGACCTGCTGTTGCACGATCTGGGCCCCGGTCTGGCCGACAACTTGAATCAAGGCAAAGCCTCCGGCGCCCAATGGCGCACCTCGCCGCTCTGGGGCATCGGTCTTACCGCCGGGATCAGCGGCGGCGTCGAAGCGTACCTCCATGACTGCCGCGCCCGCACGCTCGAGGAAGCGATTCTCTGGCACGCCGGTGAAGCCGAGGCATCGGAGGAAGCCTTCCGCAACATGTCCGCATCGGATCGCGCCGCCCTTATCGCGTTCCTGAAATCGCTGTAAGGGGCCGCGTCAATGCGCCTGTTTTCTCCTTGAAAAATCAGGCTTGCGAGCGGTACCATTTTTCAGCGCGTTCCGATGGTGAAAGGAGAAATCGTATGTTTGCCAGGATCTCATATACGTGGCGATTGATGCGGGCGTCGTGGGAAGTGCTGAAGAAGGACAAGGCGCTGCTGTTGTTTCCCTTAATGTCCGGCGCGTGCTGTCTTCTGGTTCTTGCGACATTTGCGATTCCGCTCCTGATCGCACACGCCGCGCGTTCATCCGACAGCATGCCGTTTCACCTTGAATCTGCGGCGGGCTATGGCCTCCTGTTTTGCTTCTACATGGCCAATTACTTCGTCATCACATTTTTCAATACGGCCATCATCTCCTGTGCCGTGCAACGACTGTCGGGCGGCGCCCCGACGGTGGCCGACGGTTTCCGCGAAGCATTTGCGCGCCTGCCGCTGATCGCCGAGTGGGCGGTCGTGCAGGCCACCGTGGGCCTGGTGCTGCGCATCATCGAAGACAGGTCCCAGAAACTCGGGCGGATCGTGGCGGGATTGTTGGGAATCGCGTGGACGGTGGCGGGGTTCCTGGTCCTGCCGGTCCTGGTGGTCGAACGCAAAGGACCGTTTGCCGCCTTGAAGGAATCCACGGTGCTCCTGAAAAAGACCTGGGGCGAACAATTCGTTGGCGGTTTCAGTTTCGGGGCAATCTTCGTTTTGCTGATGCTGCCAGCGGTGCTGCTGGTTGTCCTCGGTTTCATGACGCACAGCGCGGTGGCCATCTTCGCCTGCATCGGATTCGTGGTGATCTACCTGGTTGCGCTGTCGTTGATTCAATCGGCGCTGCAGAGCATCTTTCAGGCGGCAGTTTACCTGTACGCCCGCAACGCAACCGCCCCGGAAGGTTTCTCAGCCGACCTGTTGTCAGGCGCAATGCGGCCCAAATAGGCGCTCGGAGCAGACTTACCCCAAGCTCAAGCCGGAAGTCCAGCGCAAGTATCCGAAGCATGAGTGGAGATGATCCAATCTTTGGCGACTTATTTCTGATGCGCTACTGCATTTGCATACAGAACGAGGTCGGCTTCATTCGTGCCCCCGTACCTACGAAGATAGCCAACTGCATCCGCGACGTCCGCACCATCTCTGATCACAATGACAGCTTGGTTTGTAAGGCCCAATTCGGCACACAGCGCCAGGAGCGGCTCGGGATCTTTCGTGTCGATTATCGAATCCTTCCATGAGATCCACTCAGGGTGAGCGTTTGCCATCGCCTCAAAATCGGCCACTGGTTTATGACCAAGCACAGCGAGGTAAAGCGGGTTTTTCAGTCTTTTCCCAACGGGGACTAAACGAACGCGTATATACGGATACGGAATGTCCCTTCGAAAGAACCACAGAGGCACACCCAGCAAGAGGAGTCCAAGTAGGATAAGCCAGCACTTTCTCATATGCGATATCCGTCAGCCGCGAGGGCGTACCGCATGTATATACCAGTGCGATGCCATTTGGCAACACAGGGAAAGGGGCCAGTCCCAAGTTTTGACACATTTGCCCAGTTCAACTGGTTGCTCACATGGCTCCATCCTCCCATTTTCAAACCGGTCGGCGATTCGTTCAAAGGTCATTGTGGGTGGGGAGGGGGGAACTGTAGCCGCCCCGCTCTGTCGGGGCGCCGCCCCCCGCACGGCGACAGAGCGCCGTGGCTACAGCTGAGCAACACCGAGGCGA
>CAZAQZ010000361.1:0-395 GCA_964487175.1 uncultured Verrucomicrobiota bacterium
CCGTGTTGCGCTGGGCCTTGAGGGTGTCGCTTTCGGCAAGAAGTTTGCGGCGTTTCTCGTCGAGCGCGGTAATCTCTGCCAGACGCGCCTCGTCGCCGCGTCCACGCGAGGCGAGACGTTCGCGGACGAAATCCGGTTTCTCCCGAATGAGTTTAATGTCCAGCATGGGAATCGAATGATAAAGCTCAACAGCGCTCATGGCAAGAGCAGGCGTGCCTATCGCCCGCTTTGAAGTGCGCCCCGACTTGTCGGCGCTTTTCCGCGATGACTGGCCGCAGCGCACGGCAAAGCTGCGACGAGTCGCAGCACTCCAAAAAACTACCGGCCGATGATTCCGGGTGCGGCTGCCAGCGCCTCGGCCAGTTTTTCGGGTTGTTTGCCGCCCGCCTGCGCCA
>CAZAQZ010000361.1:405-3803 GCA_964487175.1 uncultured Verrucomicrobiota bacterium
CGAGACGCGCCTCGTCGCCGCGTCCACGCGAAGCGAGACGCTCGCGGACGAAATCCGGTTTCTCCCGAATGAGTTTAATGTCCAGCATCGGAGTGAACTATACGCGGTTTGCCTAGGGTTGTGGACTTTAAAAAAGCTTTGGCGCGGCTGCCAGTGCCTCGGCCAGTTTTTCGGGTTGTTTGCCGCCCGCCTGCGCCAGATCGGGTTTGCCGCCGCCACCACCACCACAAATCTTGGCCAGTTCTCCGACAATCTTGCCTGCGTGCTTGCCGGCCTTCACAAGGTCGGGTGTCACGTAGCAAAGCAATGCCACTTTGCCGTCGGCGACACCGCCCAGCACCACAACAGCACTCGTCAGCTTCGGTTTCAGCGCATCAATGACCGCGCGCAGGAATTCCGCATTTGCTTCGCCGAGATTCGCTACAATGCGGCCATCCTTGAGTTGTCCCAACAATTCTTCAGCCGTCGCCGGAGCGCGCTTCTGCATTTCGGATTGCCGCTGCTTGGCGAGTTCCTTTTCGGCTTCGCGGGCCTTTGCCTTCTCAACTTCCGCTTCGCCCTGTGACTTGCTTTTCTCGATGTATTCCAATGCAAACTGTCCGCACACCGCCTCAATGCGCCGCACACCGGCTGCGATGGCCGATTCTTTGGCGATCTTGAACAACCCGATCTCCCCTGTCCCCTTCGTGTGTGTGCCGCCGCACAATTCCATTGAAAACCCGTCCAGCTTGCCCGCGTGACCGCCGACCTGCACGATGCGGACAATATCGCCGTATTTGTCACCGAAAAATTGCATCACGTTCGGATTGCCTTTGATGTCCTTGTACGCCATCTCGAACCAACTGACCGCCGCGTTTTCCTTGATGCGCTCGTTCACCAGCCGCTCGATATCGGCAATCTGCTGGGCACTGAGCTTCTCAGGATGATTGAAATCGAACCGAAGATGGTCCGGCGCAACCAGCGATCCGCGCTGCCGCGCATCCCGGCTGACCACTTCATGCAATGCCCAGTGAAACAAATGCGTCACCGTGTGGTGCCGCTGGATGTTCATCCGCCGAGGCACGTCCACAGCCGCGCGAACCCGCTGACCTTCCTCCAACGCAGCAGAACTGCGGTGCACGAACACGTTTCCTTGCTTTTGCGTGTCGAGCACTTGCGCGGCGCCAATCACCCCGCTATCCCCAACCTGACCGCCCATCTCCGCGTAGAATGGCGTCTTATCGAGCACAACATCGAATGACTTCTCCGCGCCCGGTAACGCAGCCACAACGACCGCCTCCGTCTCAAGATTGTCGTACCCGAGAAACTTCGTCGGCTCGACGTTCAGATCCTCGCTGGTAATGCTGACGACCGTCTTCTTCTTATCGTGGTCTTCGCGTGCGCGCTGGCGCTGCTCTTCCATCAGTTTTTCGAAGCCGGCGACGTCAACAGTTAGCCCTCGCTCGCGGGCCATTAATTCGGTGAGGTCGAGAGGAAAGCCATATGTGTCGTATAACTTGAAAGCTCCCGCGGCTGGGAACACATCATCCATCACACCAACGATAACTTGATCGAACATCGTGATCCCGCGATCCAGTGTACGGTCAAAACTTTCCTCTTCGGCCTTCAGTGTTGACTCGATTCTCCGGCGGTGGTTGGCCAGTTCCGGAAAAACGACACCGTAGTTCTTAACCATGACGTCGACGAGCTTGTGCATGAATGGTTCGTGAAAACCAAGGTTGCGACCAAACCGAACCGCACGGCGCAAAATTCGGCGCAGCACGTAGCCGCGACCTTCGTACGACGGAGTGATTCCGTCGGCGATCGCGAAGCTCAGACAACGAATGTGGTCGGCGATAATGCGAAACGCCACATCATCCTTGCCGTCCCGGCCTGCATACTTGTCTGTCGGAAGCGTGCTTCTATATTTTATCCCGCTAAGTTGTTCCAATTCACGAAAAATGGGCGCGAAGACATCCGTCTCGTAATTGGAGATCCTCTTGGAAAAATCCTTGAAGCCGTCGGTGCACTGGATGATGGCGCACATACGCTCAAACCCCAAGCCGGTGTCCACGTGCTTGGCGGGCAGCGGACTGGATGAGCCATCGGGATTGGCATTAAACTGAATGAAGACGAGGTTCCAGAATTCACGCAGCAGCGGACTGTACGGATCAGTAACCGGTCCGTCGAGTGAAGGCCGCATATCCAGATGAATCTCAGTGCACGGTCCGCAAGGGCCTGTATCCCCCATCATCCAGAAATTCTCCTTACGCCCGAGCGGAAACAGATGATTGGCCGGCAAGTACCGCAGCCACAAGTCGCGGGCCTCCGTATCGGATGGAATCCTGTCGTCGCCCTCGAAGTAGGTCACGTAGAGGCGTTCTTTGGGAAACTTCCACACGTTTACCAGAAGTTCCCAGGCCCAATCAATCGCCTCCTTTTTGAAATAATCGCCAAAACTCCAGTTACCCAGCATCTCGAAGAACGTGTGGTGATACAGATCCTGGCCGACATCTTCGAGGTCGTTGTGTTTGCCGCCGGCGCGAATGCACTTCTGTGTGTCGGCGGTGCGCGGCGGGTTCCACTGCGCTTTGGCCTGGCCGAGGAAGATCGGCACGAACTGGTTCATGCCGGCGTTGGTGAACAACAGGTTGGGCGAATCAGGCAGCAGCGAACTCGACGGCACAATGGTGTGCTGCTTCGATTTAAAAAAATCGAGAAAACTCTGGCGAATTTCCTTCGAGGTCATCGGTGCCATGATACACGAGCCCGCTGGCTCGTGCTACTCCGCAGCGGCTGTCGCGCCGACCTTTTTCGGGATCGGGGCGCCCGAGGTAATCTTCTCGCGCACCGCGGCGACCACCTTGTCGAGCAAGTTGGGGTTTTCGCGCAAAAAGTCCTTGGCGGCTTCGCGTCCCTGGCCAATCTGTTCGCCGGCGAACGCGAGCCAGGAGCCTTTGCGTTCCAGCACCCCCATGTCGGTCGCGACATCAATGACGGAGCCTTCCCTGGCGATGCCGGCGTCATACATGATGTCGAATTCGGCCTCGGTAAACGGAGGCGCCACCTTGTTCTTGACGATCTTGGCGCGGACATGGCTGCCGATCACCTTGCCCATGGGATCCTTGATGATATTGATGCGGCGCATGTCGATGCGCACGCTGGTGTAAAACTTCAATGCGCGCCCGCCGGGCGTCGTCTCCGGGCTGCCGAACATCACGCCGATTTTTTCGCGGATCTGGTTGGTGAAAATGCAGCAGGTCTTCGATTTATGGATCGCCGACGTGAGTTTGCGCATCGCCTGGCTCATCAACCGCGCCTGTGCGCCGACGGTCGCATCACCCATCTGCCCTTCCAACTCCGCCCGCGGCACGAGTGCCGCCACCGAGTCCACCACCAGCACATCGACCGCATTGCTG
>CAZAQZ010000362.1:0-3786 GCA_964487175.1 uncultured Verrucomicrobiota bacterium
TTCCCACCCTTGCGCCCCGGTCATGACCGATGATGGGGGCGCGCTTGTGCCCATGATGATCCATCAATGCCGCGAGGTCGTTGGCCATCGTGCGCTTGTCGTAACCCGAGTGCGGCTTCTCGGTCTCGCCGTAACCGCGGAGATCGGGAGCGATGACCGTGTACCGCTCAGCGAGCACCGGTATCTGTTTGCGCCATGCAAACCAGGTCTCCGGAAAGCCGTGCAAGAGATAAACCGGCGGACCGTCTCCTGTGGTGACCCAGTGCTGAGTGATCCCGTTGAGGCGAGCGGTGTGATGTGTAACTCTCGGCGATTCGGTCATGATTCTCTCCCATTGCTTGACTGGGAACGCAGCGCCATATGCAGCCGGAGGTTGCCGGTCGCACGGACGTAGTCGGGCCAACACGTCAGCTCTTTGGTCCGCGCAAAAGCAGACAGTCGCGACGGATTAGGTTCAATACTGCCGCCGCTCAGCATTTCGATTTCGGCAGTGTGGAGTGCCGAGTGCTCAACGCGGCTGACTGGACTCAATCTTCGAGTCACAATGTCCTTTGTTCCTTGCCCCGAGTCGTCCGAATAGGGGCGGACAATTTTCCAATTCTGATAACGCAGTGCGGAGGATTTGTTCCGAGTGCTGGAAAACTGCCCATCCTCAATAGCCTCGCCAGTTTCACAGTCACCAGAATGTATCAAAGCGGCATTTGTCACCACGTCAAAATCGCTAGTTTTTGCGCTGTATTTTTCTACAGTCGACGGAGTTCGCCTCCATCAGGCATGCGGTCGGCCGAGAGTTCTTGGCGCAACAACGCCTGTATATTCTGCAGTTCCTTGATTTTGCTTTTGCTAACGATGTGGAATTTTTCGACTTCGGAACAAGGATATAGCCGGCGCGATCCTCGCAGCCGTGCCGAAAATCTAAACACAGTATCATCGACATCAGCTAGAAGATTTGGCGCTGTCGTGAGCGCTCCGCCGTCAATTGTACGAAGTTCCGAGCTATGGCTTTTTTAATGGTCTGAGGGCTGGTTTGGTAGACGCTGCGAATAGCGATCAATCCAGATTAGGCGTGTCGTCTTTTCTCATCCCTTGAAACCGTTGAACGGAAGTCATCTTCTGGAAAACGATGCCTCCGGGGACTATTAGCTTAATCTCGGTTCCGGAGCTCGGTGAACTCACGAGCGTGAACCTGCCTCCGACTCGGACAGCTCGCTCGCGCATCCCCTGAAGTCCGAAGTGTCCGTCTTTCCCCAGATCCGCGACTTCGGAATCAGTGCCTACGCCATTGTCGGATACGCGCAATGCGAGGTCCTGTCCGTATGTGAGCTCGACCTCCAATTGGCTGGCGGACGAGTGCACACAGGCGTTGCGGATAGCCTCATATCCGATGCGGTAGATCTCGTCACGGACGATGGGGTGCATTCTTTTGGCATCGCCCACGACGGTAAAAGTGACCGCCATTGAGCTCGGGAGGGGGAAGTCTTCCGTCGCCCGCTGAAGAGCTTGAGCGAGGTCGTTCGCCTCCGTAGTCGAGGTCCGCAGAGAGTTCAGCGCTGCTCGTCCTTCCTGCGTTGCCTGGCCAAGCCACTTCGATAGCTTCTCCATGGCGCGACCCATTCGTACTGGATCGCCTGGATCATCCAGCGCATCATCGGCAACCAGCTTGCTGCCTTGGATGGTTTGGAGGAATGTATCATGAAGGTCCCGCGCCATACGCGTGCGTTCTGCCAATCGTTCATCGAAGCGAACGCCGATGGACCTCGCGATCTGCCGCACTCGCAGTCGGTAGAGTACTGCCACGATCAAGAAACCGGACACAACGCAGAGAACTCGGAACCAGTTCGTCTGATACCAGGCAGGCGCGATGCTGAAGTCCAAGATTGCGCCTGCGTTGTTCCAGACGCCGTCGTTATTGCACGCGATCACGTGGAACCGATAATTACCCGGACGAAGATCATTATAGAAAGCTTGGCGCCTCGTTCCTGGCTCTTGCCAGGCCACATCGTGGTTTTCCAGTTTGTAGCGAAAGCGCACTTTCCGCGGAACTACAAAGCTGAGAGCCGTATAGTCAATTTCGAGATCACGCGTAAGAGGAGGAAGACGAATATCTTTGAGAAGAGAATAGCTCTTTCGGTCCGCAATAACCTCTTCGACATGCACCGGTGGAGGTAGTGCATTCGCAGTCAGATGATCCGGGTCGATCATTTGCAGCGTTACACCATTTGCAAACCACAACCGTCCATCGGGAGACCTTGCTGCCCCGCCAAAAGGAGCACGGCCCGGTTGCACACCATCAAATGCATCAAAAGTCTTAAGCTGCACCGTGATGTCGGGCTGTGCCCACCATCGTTGCATCTCCGTGCCTGCGATTTCGACGAGGCCGCACTCCGTGTATAGCCAAAGAGCGCCGTGGCTGTCCTCAATGAGTGCATACACATTATTGCAAGGAAGGCCATGCTGGACGGTGAGGGCCTGCAGCTTTCCTTCTTTCCATGCGATAACTCCTAGCGGCGTTGCTCCCAATACCGAACTGTCGGGATTCACAATAAGCTGATTTACACGAGAATCCTCACCATGTTTGAAAGGAAAGATCTCTGTCTTGCCATGCCGATATCGAGCGAGATCGCCATTCATTAGACCCAACCAGATGCCGCCCTCGGGATCGGAACCAACTTTGCGGGCCGCTGGCATCTGCGGCGCCGGAAACTCTTCTTGCACTTTGAGATCGTGAATGCGGATGAGCGCCCTGGGGGGGCCGATTGTCTCAAGCCAGACGTTCTTGTCTACGTCTTCAGTCATCCCGGTCACTACGCCGATTGGTCTGCCGTTCGGCCTGTCGATTCTCCAGGACTTTCCATTCTCAGAAATCGACATTGTGTTATCAATCCCGACCCACAGCCGCCCTGCATGATCTTCGAGCATTGACGTAATTTCATGGCCTGGCAAGCCGTTCGCCGGAAGAGAGGATATGCTGCCCTGATAAAGAGTGTCCAAACCTTCAGAGGTTCCTACCAAGATATTGCCTTCTCGGGAAGCAAAAACTGAATCAACCTCATCCGCACTCAAACCTTCGCTGGTTGAAAAGCTGGCAACTCGAACGTCATGGAAACAATCAATGCTCTTGGAAGTCGCTACCCACAGATTTCCTTCGCGGTCCTCATAGAACCCGTTCACGGAGTTGCTGGAAAGACCATCCAGGCTGCCAAAATGATCTACTTCGCGGCCATGAATGCGATAAATACCCTGTTTATATGTCCCAACCCAGAGTGATTTCTGGCGGTCCAAGAACAAGTTTTGAACTTCCAGGGTGCTGCCATCCAATGCGGGCGTGACAAATGACCTCCAAACACCTTGCCCCAATTGCTGCAATCCGAGACTGCGGCCAGCGACAGCCGTTCCAACCCATAAAGTGCCATCAGGGTTCGCAGCAAGGCCAGTTACGCCATCTGTCCCTTCTTTCGATTTCATCCCCTTTAGGGGAAACGTGCTTGATGAGCCCAATTTCAAAAGGACAACCTCCGTATCGCCACCGATCCACAAGTTCCCTTGGGTGTCCTCGACTAAAGCTGCCGCGCCACTGCCATCGGAATCCGGAAGTCCATCTACTTTTCCTTGACACCGCACGCCTGCGTCGACAATTTGACAAAGACCCCCTGCCGCGTCGCTTGCACGGGTACGCACGAACCAAACTGTTCCCTTGCGATCTTCAATAATGGAATTGATGCGATCCGGCTTGATCAGATAATTTGTCAGGGTTCCCTTGTCCCAGCGGCTCAGACCACCTTCCAT
>CAZAQZ010000363.1:0-3783 GCA_964487175.1 uncultured Verrucomicrobiota bacterium
AACGGAAACTGGGCATTTGCTGAGTGATGCGGCCATTGGTTTGGCCGTTGCATTTCCCCATTGAGACCGCTATTGTTTTTTCCAACAGCCATGCTCCGTCGGTCAAACACCGCTGCACTATTGCTGATTACCTCGTTCCTGGCGCCCTTAATGCCGCGAACCATCGCGGAGACAAGCGAGCCAACACCCGCCTTGCGATTGGGCCCGGCAGGCACTCCGCCAAGCACCAATTCAACCGAAGCCGCTGCCGATTCAGATCTATTCTTTAAAAAATACAAG
This sequence comes from uncultured Verrucomicrobiota bacterium, assembly GCA_964487175.1. Taxonomy (GTDB): domain Bacteria; phylum Verrucomicrobiota; class Verrucomicrobiia; order Palsa-1439; family Palsa-1439; genus CAWFPN01. Next base: position 280 of record CAZAQZ010000363.1, read on the forward strand.
GAGGCGGCTCAATTCGTCCGGGAAAACAGCCTCCAAAATGCTTCCATCGTGATGGACCTGCTGAGCAAAAGCCTGGGGACATCTCCGTGGATGGAAATTGCATTGCTCAAGTATTGTGAATTGACCGAAGCCCGTAATGACGCCGTGGCCATGGAGGGATACACGGTCCTTCGGCAGCGGTTGGCCAACGCGCCCTATTTCCAAGGAGACAGCCAGCGCGCCCGCACGTTCAGGGCGGCGCTGCAGGGCGCGGTCAACAACGGGATTGACCGCGTGCGCGTCCTGCGAATTCGCGGTTCCCTCACACGATACCACAGTCACTATGCCGAGTACCCGGAATCACTGGCCAAGCTGGCAATCCTCGGTTACATCGACATCGAAAACATCCACGATGCCAACAATCAACTCTTTCAATATGTCGCTACGGGACAACGACTGACTCCGTTCATCTCCTACGAGCAATACGAAATCCTTAATAAGATCAGTCCGCCCGATCCGTTTCTGGTCAGCAATCCACACATTGACGGCACGTCGCAAGTGAGCGATACGCCGCTCAAATACGCCGCCGTGATCAGGATTCCCGGCCAGCCTGATCCGTTACGCGTAACTGAAGACCAGACGATCGGCGGTTACTTCATCGCCAGCATCGCCCCTGGCGGGGCCGTCGTCTGCACCTACAACCGCATCCTCGTCCTGCCCGCAGCGGAGTAAAAAGCGGGCCTCCAACTGGGGGCTGTCTGTCCTTCAGTGTAAGGTCGAACTGAACATGTCGTGTGAAAAGTGTTCAGCAGGCTGAACAGTTGGCGACATGGTGTATTTCGGCGGTCAACCCCCAAAACTTTTTTAAGCTATTGACCACCAACTGCTTGTGTGTGCAACGGCAAAATTTGCCGACCTCTGGCACGAACCTTGCAAACACAACATATGGTGCAAGTGGTAGGGTTGCGGGGCCAAGGGATGGTATGGGGGCTCTGCAGGTCACTTGAGGCGAGACTTCGACGAGGTATGGGGTAGTAGAAGTTCTGGGGACCGTAATTTGGATCGTGGAGTCTAGGCCAACTGAGGCCCTTCGCTTTTTGGGTAAGCGAAGGGCCTCTTCTTTTTGAGCGGCGCAAGTTCTCTCGGCTGTGGTAGAACTTGTGCGGGATGAAACTCACCTTCTACGGCGCGACACGCACGACTACTGGGTCAAAATATCTCCTCGAAGCAAACGGCAAACGGGTCCTGATCGAATGCGGCATGTACCAGGGCCGCGACGACGAAGCCGCCGCAAACAACCGCAAGCTCCCCTTCGATTCCACGCGTCTCGACGCGATGCTTCTCAGTCACGCGCACATCGACCACAGCGGATTGATTCCCGTGCTGTGCAAGAGCGGCTTCCAAAACAAAATCTTCTGCACCGACGGCACCGCCGACCTGTGCCGGATCATGTTGATGGACAGCGCGCACATCCAGGAACAGGACGCCGCGTACCTCACCAGGAAAAATGCGAAGAAGGGGCTGCCGCCCGTCGAGCCGATTTACACACAGGCCGATGCGAGCGCTTCCTTCGATCATTTCCAGCCGGTTCCCTACAACGCGCCGACCGCCATCGTTGATGGCATCACGGCCACCTGGCTCGATGCCGGGCACATTCTCGGATCCGCGATAATAGTAATCGACATCGTCGAAGGTGGGAGAAAAGTCAGGCTCGCTTTCAGTGGCGATCTCGGCCGGGGACACAATGACATTCTCCGTGACCCCGACCATCCGCAGAATGCGGATTACCTGATGATGGAAAGCACTTACGGCAACCGCGTGCACGAACCGATGAACGACGTCAACGACCGCGTGTGCGCCATTGTCAACCGCACCGTCCAGCGCAATGGCAAGATCATCATCCCCTCATTTGCCGTCGGTCGCACTCAACAGCTCCTATACACAGCCTATCAAATCACCAAGACCCACTGCATTCCCGTGCTGCCGATTTACGTGGACAGTCCCCTGTCATTGCAGGCCACGGACGTGTTCCGCCGTCATTCGGAATGCTTCAACAAGGGCTTTTACGACGTGATGATGAGTCCCAATAACCCCTTCAGCACCAGCAACATCACCTATGTCCAGAGCGTCGATGAATCGAAGGCGCTCAACGATCTCAAGAAATCCTGCGTCATCATCAGCGCTTCCGGCATGGCCGACGCCGGCCGCATCCGCCATCACATCAAGAACAACATCGAAGATGACCGCAACACGATCCTCATCGTCGGCTGGTGCGCGCCCCACACACTCGGCGCACAGCTCGCCTCGGGCCACAAGGAAGTCACCATCTTCGGCGACTCGTATCATGTGCGCGCGACGATCGAGACCATCGACGCTTTTTCGGGACACGCCGACAAGAATGAATTGCTCGCCTGGGCCCAACAGGTGACCGGGCCGTTGCGCGGGATCTTTGTGGTTCACGGGGATGAACAGCCGGCGACGACATTCGCGGGCGTGCTCCGCGGTCTCCATCCCCAGGCCAACGTTATCGCCCCCGAATTCCAGCAATCAGTGGATCTGTAAAAACAAAAAGACCTCGCATCACGCGAGGTCTTCTTGACGAAAGTCAGGAATCAGATTTACAGGCTTTGCTTCAATCCCTGGCCGGCGCTGAAGCGCACGGTCTTGGATGCCTTGATCTGAATCTGCTCGCCAGTCTTGGGGTTGCGCCCCATGCGGGCCGCCCGCTTGCTCACGCGAAATGTGCCAAACCCGACCAGCTGAACTTCACCGCCGGATTGCACGCCTTTCTTGATGGCGTTCAACACGGCATCAAGAGCGCGCTCGGCTGCCGCCTTGCTAATCTCTTTCCCTAATTCCCTCTGCACGACCTCGACCAACTGAGCTTTATTCATACTGCCTCCTTAACCGAAAAGGTTAATTGTGTTCTGCGTTTCTCCCCACTACCGCTTGCCAGTCCTTTACATTTTTTGCCATAGGCGGGGCTCAACGTCAACGAAATTCGGGCCGCAGCGAGCACTCCGTAAGAACACCGCTTTTCCGCCTCTCCGGTAGCAGCACGTTTCCCGTCCCGCGCATTTCACGCAATGTGCTGCGGCCCCGCAAGAACAGCGATGGGCCGCCGCAAGGCAAGCGGCCTTGGGGCCGGTTTCACCTTCCAGAATTCGCCGCTTCGGCTCATCCCTTGGGCTCAGAATGATTCCCTGTAGGTCCCCCAAACCGGCCAAACTGTGCCACCCACCCACCCCGCGCAACGCCCTTGCTTCAGGGCACAATCAATGATCTGTCGTGCCGCGATATATCATCGTAGGCGACGACAAAGCGGGCTCGACGGCAGGCGGGGGTTTACCGCGTTTCACGGGGCGACTGCCTGCCATTCGGAGACGACGTGGAAGTGAATTGATGTTGACAAAATAGTATGCGGTATACATAGTATGGGCGCCGTCATATGAATGTGCCGTGCATAAGATTGCGAGTCGGTTGCCCCGAATACGACTACGGGGCGTCTCATCGGACTCGGTTCCG
>CAZAQZ010000364.1:0-3758 GCA_964487175.1 uncultured Verrucomicrobiota bacterium
GTTTCCATGACCGGACCTGTTCGGCGTCGAAACTGACCAGCGACTGGACAAACGCCTTCGCGATCGGCTCGAGTGCGCGCAATTGGAACGGCGCACCGGCGTAGCAGGCGACGCGTGGATTGGTTCCGTCCGGATTGCTCATACGTTCGCCTCCTTGGCGCGGAACAGCAATTGTGTCTTGCTGGTCAACTGGCCGCGAACCTTGTCCACGTCCGCGTGAAAATCGACTTCCTGCCAGAGCGTGTTGCCGTCGAAGAACCATGGGCGCACCGGTACACCGTGGCTGTACAATCCGTTGAAGACCTCCAGCCAGAATCTGTTCATGTACTCCTTGCGGCGGGCCAGCGCCTCGAGTTGGTTGCGGAAGATGCCGCAGGAACGCGTCCCCCGAACCAACGCCAGGCCGGGCGACTCCGCATCGATGGCGTCTGGTTCGATCTGTTTGCTGACCCGTGCGACCAAACCGTCCTGGAGGCTGACCTTCATGTCATCGTAGCCGAAATGGTCTTTGCGGCCGACCGCCAGGGCGATGCCATCGCCGGTTTCGGTGATCAACCCGCGAAAGACTTCCGGGGCGAACAGGTTGTCGCCATTGGTCACCAGGAAATCACCGGTCATCTCGTGCTGGGCAAACCACAGCGACATCAGGTTGTTGGAGATTTCGTAGAACGGATTGTAAATGGTGCGGATCTTGATGCCGTTGGTTTGGTGGAGCTTGATCTTGGCTTCGATTTGTTCGGCGAGATAACCGAGCACCAGCACGATCTCGTCGATGCAACCGGCTTCGTGGATGCTGGCGATCTGCTCTTCCAGCAGCGTCGCGCCGTTGCCCATGTCGAGCAATGGCTTGGGCGTGTTGCGCGTCAACGGCATCAGCCGTTCGCCTTTACCGGCAGCAAGAATGATGATGCGCATGTTCCTCGGTCTCCTGGGGTTCGTCGATGGATCCAGTCAACGCCAGATGCGGCCAGCCCGTGGGCGCGGCGAAACGCAGGTAGCGCGCGCCGCCCTCGAAATAATTCGACACGTCGAAATCTTCGGAGAGCACGTTGATGCCGCGTTCGTCCAGTCCTTCCTCGTTGAGTAAATGATCGAGGTAGCGAACCTGACGCAAATCGTAATCCATCAGCCGTGCCGCGACGCAGTCCACGCGCAACAAATCTTCTCCCGCCAGCACGACGCCGGCAGGCTTGGGCGATGGCGTGAATGGCCCATTGCCTTCGCCGCCGAGCACGCCGTCCACCACGGAGAAAAACTTCATTTGCCGGCCCTGGCGAAAACCCGAAACATCGTTCACAAAGATCTTGTACAGGTCGGCGGCCATGCGCCAGCAGGTATCGTTGCCGTCCCATGCGCCCCGAAAATTCTCGTGGCCGGATTTCTTTCGCAGCTGAAGCGCGCGATCGAACGGGCCGCCCTTCAATCGCGCGCGCAGGCGCAGATACAGCGGCTCCGGAAGCAGATCGGCGGCCGCCGCACGGGCGGCATGGATGAAATAATCAGCCAGGCGATGCGCCACGGGGAATTCGTCACCACCGAACAACGGGAACCCGACGCGCCAGTGGACGAGGTAGTTCTTGTTGGAGTTGATGCCGACCAGGCCCTTGACGTTGAGCGTGGCGCCGACCTTGTGGTGCGCCTTCAGTTTGGGCACGGAAATATAGACATCGGAATTGAGGATCGAGTTGGAGATGGAATACTCGTGGCGGCGGCCGTGATGGTGCCGCATGGTTTCCCAGCGATTGGTGAATACGCCGCGAAACAACAGCGGGTTCAACCCATAGAAGCAGGACTGCTCAGCGAGGTTGAGCACCGTGCTCAATTCAGGATCGCCTGCCTGACGCTCCGTTTTGGACTTGAATCCGTAATACTCCAGGTTCGTCGTGCGCAGCGGCCGCAAATCCAGGACGCGGCAGCGCACGCCAAACCGTTCCCGGTACAACGGCTCGAGCGTCTTGAGCTGAGTGACGGCGAGCAGCTGGTTGAAATCGGCGTCGATGCACGGATTGTCGCCGATGATAATTTCGCCCTGGCCCTGCAACGCGATGGCCGCGTAATCAGCCACGGCGCGCACGACGGAGGGATGTGTGATGACAGAAAACACATCACCGCGTGTGCCGGAAGACGTGCGGTATTCGTGGGTCAGCAAATTGGGTTTGATGAATACGCGGTCGCCCGGCCTGACCCACGCGCCCAGCGGGTTCCAGGCAGCCGTGCCAAACCGCCGGCTATCACAACCGAGCAGGCGCAACGTCTCGCGAACGCCCCGATAAACCGGATTGGGCTGTGCCGCGATTTCACCTCCGCCATACTCCGGATAGGCCTCGTCGGGATTGAACGGGGCCAGCGTGGGATATCCTCCGTTCACCTTGCAGATGGCCACCGGCAATGGAGTCGTGGCGCCCACGTCAGGTGTCCTCCATCAGGTCCAAAAACCGCTCCAGGCAATACAGCAACCATTTCTGCTCGCCGGAAAAGCGCCGCAGGTCGAGGTCCGGTTTGAACTCTTCCCGATGTGGACCGGTCCATGCGTTCATCCAGCCGTCCATCGGGCGGGCGAACGCCACCTTATCGGCGACCGACAGGCCCGGATACAGTTGCGTGAAGACTTCCCGCAGCAGGTATTTCGGCTCACCGCGGCGGACGCGCTCCAGATCCAGCGGCGCGCCGAGAGCCAGCGATTCGTACGGGGCGATACTGTTGCACCCGGCGGCGTGGATGGCGTTGTCAAACGCCTGGATGATGCCGCGGCCATGGACCTCTTTCAGAAATGCCACGGTGTCGAATCCGCCGGCCCTCTCGTAGCCGGCAAATGAGGCATGCATCGACACAGGGTCGCGCAGCACAGTGGACGGATCGACAAACGTGTAGCGCTTGATGAACTCTTGCAGCGTCCAGTCCTTCGACAACAATCGATCGAGGCCGCCGAACGTTGAATCGGCTCCATTGCCCACCATCAGGAAATTGACACCGTCGTTGGCCGCGGCGCGGGCTGCCAGATACAGCCCCGTTTCCACGGGATGCAGGGGGGCGCATTTGCGGCGCATCAGTCCGTCCATGTGTTGCTGATAATCTTCCCACGACACCGTCACGATGTGATGGAGCAGCCTGCATCGGCGGGCGTAGACAGCGGCGGCGCGGCTTTCGTCAACCGCTCCCTCCGCTTCGAAACGCACGGTGTAGGCCGGCGTCCCTCGAGGCAACAACGCCGCCAGGATGGCGGAATCAATTCCTCCGCTTAGAAGAATGCCCACGCGGTGGTCGCGCGCCATCGGATCGACCAGACCGCACAGCGCGTCAAGCAGTTGGCCAGAATCATGGATTTCAGCGCGCCGCTCCGGCTCCACGGTGGGACAGGGCGGCCGGACGCCGGGGACCCATTCGGCGGACGGGTTCACGACGTAGCGGAATGTCAGGAAAGAACTGAGGCAAAAGGGGTTGAATACGCAGCCTGTTTTCATTGGGGTTGAACCGACGGGGAGGTCGTGGCGTTGAGTTTTGGCACATGCCGCTGGCCGGATCGTACCGGGTAAACGCCTTCTTCCGTTCCGAGCCAGAGGAGGCCTTTCCTATCGGGATAAATGCAATACACCCGGTTGTCAATGAGTCCATCCAGCTTCAACCATTCCCTGAAAGTCTGTCCGTCGAAACGGCAGACTCCGTTCAACGTGGCCAGCCACAGGGTTCCGTCCGGCATAAACCGGAGATCACGGACCACGTTGTCTGGCAGGCCGTTGGCCGTGGAATAACGGCGCCAG
>CAZAQZ010000365.1:0-3686 GCA_964487175.1 uncultured Verrucomicrobiota bacterium
ACACGTATCATTTCGCCTACGCGGACGGTACTCCGTATCGGCCGATCGGTACAACGAGTTACAATTGGGCGCACATGGCCGACGCGCTGGAGGAGGAGACGCTCGCGAGCCTCGCCACCTCGCCGTTCAACAAGATCCGCATGTGCGTTTTTCCCAAGCATCAAGCGGGGAATACCAACGAGCTTTCCCTCTACCCGTTCGAAGGAACCCCGCCGAAGACGTGGAATTTTACGCGGTTCGACCCGGAGTTTTTCCGGCATTTGGAGAAACGCATTGGCGATTTGCGTGACCGTGGCATCGAGGCGGATGTGATCCTGTTTGATCCGTACGATAAGGGCCGATGGGGGTTCGACCGAATGCCGGCGGCGGTGGACGACCGTTATGTGCGCTACATCGTCAGCCGTCTCGCGGCGTATCGTAATGTCTGGTGGTCGTTGTCCAACGAATATGATTTCAACAAGAACAAAACCGAGACGGACTGGGACCGGCTGTTCCAGGTTGTGCAGGCGGCGGATCCTTACGCGCACCTGCGCTCCATTCACAACGGTTTTTACATTTACAACAACACGGAGCCCTGGGTCACGCATGCCAGCATCCAGAACGGTTCGGCGGTGGAAGACGCCGGGCGGTCCGAGTTGTACCGCGACGTGTACCGCAAGCCCATCGTGTTTGATGAGGTGAAGTACGAGGGCAACATTTGGAAGCGGTGGGGGAACCTGACGGGTGAGGAAATGGTGTTCCGATTTTGGGAAGGGACCGTCGCGGGCACGTATGTGACGCACGGAGAAGTTATTACCAACTCTGAACACACGCTCTGGACTTCGGAAGGCGGCAGGCTTTCCGGGCAGAGTCCGGCCCGGCTCGCATTCCTGAGCAAGGTGCTGGCGGACAGTCCGGCGGAAGGGATCGACCCGATTGATAAATGGCAGGACACGAACATGGGCGGGCAGCTCGGCCAATATTATCTCCTCTACTTCGGCAAGGAAACGCCGACATCGTGGCAGTTTCAACTCTACAAGGACCGCATCAAGGACGGGATGAGGTTCAAGGTGGATGTGATTGATACATGGGACATGACGATCACACCTGTCGAAGGCGAATTTGTGACGAAGAAGAAGGATAATTACCATTTCGTGGACGAGAAAGACCGGGCCGTCGCTTTGCCCGGCAAGCCCTTCATGGCACTTCGTATTCGTCGAATACCGGATGCTGAAGATTCACGCACAAAAATCGCCCCACCGCCGACGGACAATACACCACTGGATTGAATGTCGATCAAGATCTCTTTACTCGGGGCCGCAAACGTTCCTGAAGAAAAAGGTATTGCTGTGCCCAGCCGGCGTACGGGCCGAAGTGCGAACGGGTGAACTCACGAAGTTCCCGGTGGGTGACGCGCTTCCTGTCGGGGAAGTAGATGCGTTTGAGCGCCCGCTCGATCCAGACGTCGATGGGGAATGCCTGGTCGAAACCGCACGAGAATAACAGCGAACAGCCGGCGATCTTTTCGCCGACACCCGGCAGTTTCATCAATTCCTCCAACGCATGGTCGTGTTCCATCGTCCGCAGTGAATCCAGATCGATCTTGCCGCTATCGATCATGCGCGCCGCGGCGAGCAGGTGTTTCGCACGGAATCCGAGTTTGCAGTCCCACAGTTCCTGATGGGACGCACGCGCGATGGCCGAGACGCCCGGAAAAGCGTGGAACGTTCCGATGGAAGTCTCAATGGGTTCGCCGAATCGTTCGGACAGCAGGGCAACGATCTGCCGGATCTGGACTATTTGCTTTGATGAGCTGGCGATGAAGGAAGCGAGGCATTCCCACGGTTCCTGTCGCAACACGCGCAGCCCGTGATGTGTTTTGACGGCCTCGTGCAGCAACGCGTCATTTGGAAACGTGGCGATGATCTCCGGCAGGGACACCTCGACGGCAAGATAGTGTTGGATGAACTTCGCGTCGCCGTCGGGATAAAGTTCCCATTCGACAGAACCGGGATGCTGGCGCAGGCGGGCGACGCGATGGCCGATTATGCCCATAAACCAGCAGTTTTCCATCCGCCGCCAACGGAAAGCCTGGCCGCATTCCAGTGTGGCGGCGAGATCGAAATCAGAAATATTGATTGTCCGCTGCATTTGTGATACAAGCTCGCGCGGGGAACCCTAGTGATGTTGAATCAGGAGGTCAATACCATCCATTTCGTGGGTATTTGCGGCACCGCGATGGCGGCGGTGGCCGCGATGTGCCGCGATCTAGGCTTCACCATCACCGGCAGCGACGAAAACGTTTATCCGCCGATGTCCACGTTTCTCGAATCGCGCGGCATCCGCATCGGGCAGGGCTTCCGGGGGTCGAATCTCGATCATCGCCCCGATCTTGTCGTTGTCGGCAACGCAATCAAGCGGGGCAATCCCGAGGCGGAGCGGTTGCTCGACGAACAATGGAACTTTTGTTCGCTGCCGGAATTGGTCCGGGAGTTTTTTATTCGCGGCAAGCACTCGATTGTCGTCGCCGGCACACACGGCAAAACCACAACGACTTCGCTGCTGGCGTGGACGCTGGAATCCGCGGGTCGTTCGCCTGGATTTCTGATTGGTGGAATTCCCCGCAATTTCGACTGCGGCGCACGGGTGGGGAGGGGACCGCATATTGTGATTGAAGGCGACGAGTATGACACTGCCTTTTTCGACAAGCGCAGCAAGTTCATCCATTACCTGCCCGAAACAGTGATCTTGAACAACATCGAATTCGATCACGCCGACATTTTCGCCGATCTTGCGGCGGTCAAGCGGGCCTTCCGCCAATTGGTTGCCGTTATTCCGCGGCGCGGTCTGCTGATTGCCAACGGTGAGGACGCCAATGTGCGGGACGTGATCGCCGACGCACAGTGCCGGATTCGGTTTTTCAGCAAGGCGGACTTCGACGGATTCGCAGTTCCTTTGGCCGGCGACCACAACCAACGCAATGCCGCAGCTGTGGCTGTGTGCGCGGCGGAACTGGGGTTGTCACGGATGGAAATCCAGGAAGGGTTTTCCACTTTCACCGGCGTAAAACGTCGCATGGAAGTGCGGGGCGAAGCGGCAGGGGTCACTGTCATCGACGATTTCGCACATCATCCGACCGCCATCGCCGAAACAATCCGTGCGTTGCGATCACAGTATCCACGGCGGCGCGTATGGGCGCTGTTCGAACCGCGCAGCAATACGACGCGACGAAATATTTTCCAGCATGAACTGGCCGATTCACTGGGGCTGGCCGACGGCGTGTTCATCTCCCGCGTCGACCGGATGAATGAATTGCCGGAAGACGAGCGCCTAAAACCGGAACAGATCATTACCGCGCTGCGTCAACAAGGCAAGGTCGCCAACTTCCTGTCCAGCTCGGATGAAATCGTGGAAAAACTCCTCCCCAGCCTGCATGACACCGATGTCGTGGCCGTTTTTTCCAACGGCAAGTTCGACGGCATCCACGACAAACTCCTGGCCCGACTCTCCGCGCTTGCGGCTTAGAACTGGATCACTTTCCAGACTCATTGCCCTGCAGGTTTTAGGCGCGGTGCGATCTCTTCCGTCAAAGGGCAGAAGATGTGGCAAACGGCTTGATTTTCTGGGTTACTTCCGTATCCTTGCGGCACGTCTGCATTATGTGGCGCGGCCCCATCGTCTAGAGGCCTAGGACATCAGATTCTCAA
>CAZAQZ010000366.1:0-3686 GCA_964487175.1 uncultured Verrucomicrobiota bacterium
ATTTTTCACAGCATTCAGGGCGAGTCCTCGTATATGGGGCTGCCGTGTGTGTTTGTGCGGCTGACCGCCTGCAACCTGCGTTGCACCTGGTGCGATACGACATACTCGTTCCATGAAGGCAAACCGATGTCACTCGGCGATGTGATCGTCAAGGTACTCGAGTACAACTGTCCCCTTGTGGAAATCACCGGGGGTGAACCTCTCCTGCAGCCCAATGTGTTTCCCTTGATGGCGCGCCTGTGCGATCTGGGCAAGAAGGTGTTGCTGGAAACCAGCGGTTCGATCGATGTGTCACAGGTGGATCCGCGCGTCGTGAAGATCATGGACCTGAAATGTCCCGGCAGCGGCGAATGCGAGAAGAACCTTTATGACAATGTTCGCTTCCTCGACAAGAAGGACGAAGTGAAATTCGTGATCGCCGACCGCGCCGACTACGATTGGGCCAAGCGCATGATGGCGGAAGATCAATTATCAAACACCTGCACCGTCCTGTTTTCACCGGTGTGGGAAAAGTTGCCCCTGAAAACACTTGCTGATTGGGTGTTGGCCGATAAACTTCCTGTCCGATTGCAAACGCAATTGCACAAACACATTTGGGGCGTCGACGCCCGAGGAGTCTAGAACAATGTCCCTGCGCATCATTGTCAAACCTCAGCAGATCCAAAACTGGATTAACGAACGCAAAGGCACACCTGCCCGCAAGCGCGGAACGGAGAATGATCTGCGCATCGTGTTTGACGAACCAGCCACCGACTACGAGGCGATCTCCATGGACGAACTGGTTGAGGCGATGAAGTTTCACAATTACGTCATGCTCGTCGACCAGGAAGCAGGCAAAACCTATCACCGGATATTCCAGCATTCCTGATGGCCGGTGACGCGTTACCGCTGCTGAAAACCAAAGTCCCGGGCCCGAAATCACGCGCCCTCGCCCGCCGGTTGCACCGCTACGAATCCCGCAACGTCACCTACATCTCCGACCGCTGGCCGATCTTCTGGAAACGCGCCGCTGGCTCGAACGTGTGGGACGTTGACGGGAACCGCTACATTGACTTGACTGCCGGATTCTGCGTCGCGGGTGTTGGTCACACAAACCCGCGCGTGGTGGCGGCGCTGAAGAAACAGTCCTCCGCCCTGCTCCACGCGATGGGCGACGTGCATCCGAATGAATTGAAGCTCCAACTCGCGCGCGAGCTTGTTGCCCTCACGTTTGGACGTTGGTCGCGCGCCGAGGGCCGTGTCGTTTTCACGAACATGGGCGCGGAAGCGGTTGAGGTAGCGCTCAAGACGGCCGTTATCCATACGAAACGTCCGGGCGTCATTGCCTTTGAGGGCGCTTACCATGGATTAACCTATGGCGCGCTGGACGTGACTTGGCGCGCTGATTTCCGGACGCCATTCTCGAAACAACTCGGCCATTTCACGGCGCACGTCCCGTACGGCCGGATTCCAAAGGTCGATCACATCGAGAATTACGGTGCGGTCATCGTCGAACCAATTCAGGGACGCGGGGGGATCGTGGTGCCGCCGGACGATTTTCTGCTGAAGCTGCGCAAATTCTGTGATACGCATCGACTGGTGCTGATCATTGACGAGATCTATGCGGGCTTCTGCCGCACAGGCCGATGGTTTGCATGCGAACATTGGGGCGTCGTGCCCGACATCGTGTGTGTCGGTAAATCGCTGACGGGCAGTTTGCCGTTGGCCGCGTGCGTCGGACGCGCGGACATCATGGATAGCTGGCCCGAGTCGCCCGGCGAAGCGATCCATACAAGCACATTTCTGGGCAATCCCCTGGGATGCGCCGCCGCGCTGACGTCGATCTCCGAAATGAAACGCATGAAACTCGACGCCCGCAGCCGCCAGTTGGGCGACTATCTCAAGAAGAAGCTAGCACGCATCGGCAACGTGCGCGGCAAAGGTCTCATGCTCGGCCTGGAAGTCGGCAACGCCGTGCCCTTGATCGAAAAACTTCTTACCCGCGGCATCATCGCCATTCCCGAAGGAAACCACAGCGAAGTGCTCGGTCTCACCCCGCCGCTTGTCATCACCAAGCGTCAACTCGATTACTGTGCGGACGTGCTGGCGGAATTGCTTCTCTCCAAACCTGCCTTGTAAAACGCAAGGTCATCTTCAGGTTCGGTCGACTTGAAATAGATGTCACCGCCCACGCGGTTATCCTTCGGAGCGCGATACTTGAATTCGTGCCACTGTGCATTGTCGTCCTTCCTATCGGACCCGACGCTCCAAACCACCCACCCCTCTCCTTCGCGCCGATACCGAAGCGGCTTGCCATCGTACGGATCAATCGGGATGGCGGGCACCAATCCCGGAACAAGTTCGCTGAGTTGCTCCGGCGGGTGGCCGTTGGTCAGTGTATACGCACGTAGCGCACAGACAACCATCGTTACCTCCATGCCCAATTGTACTCGTATTACTCCGCCTCGGGGTCGCTCCAACGCGGGCAAAACCATCCCGATAAAGATGCGCGGGGCCGGCCTATTGAGCGTCCAGAGCCACCGGTGCGCGTGTTTCATCCCCCACTTGTCCTCAATCGCCTTGGGGTCGCTTTCCCAGACTGGCTTCGCTGCATCCTGAATATAATCGCCGTAAGCCGCATCCAGGTAGGTAAACATTTCTCGCTTGCTCAAAACTTTTCGATCCGTTGGTTTCATTTGATTGAGCATGTCGCGCTCAATCCATTTCTTAGCACCCTCAAGCTCATAACGGAGTGTCTCGGCGTACGGTATGAGCTCACTATTGATCCGGCCAAGTTTCTCCATGATGATTTGCAACGCGCCGGGTGAGGTCGCGTTCCGCAAGACCCAGGTCCTCGCCGCCTGTGTTCCCAACTCAGTAATAGCGGCCCCCACCAAACTCATGATCAATGTGCCGCCTGCCGTACAATCTCTGCCCAATTTGACAACTACGAGATAGTCAGCGATTGCCCGATTGAAATCTCCGGCCTGCTCTGCCAGTTTCCCGTCCGCAATAAGGAGGCGCCCTAGCTGCCTCATGGATTTGAGCAAGGACGTTGAGATCGTTGACGGCTCAAGCCACGGCATCTGGCATAGGCTCATCTGAGATCCGTTGCGCACCAAATCCAGCGCTTCCCGGCAATCTGTGAGCGTCTGCCTGATCTCTTTGGCATCTCCAGAGGTGTCGTTTGCAAGAAGCGCCTCCATTTGATCCCTAGAATCGTCCGACTGTTTGTAACTCAAGAGCAGTTCGGCAGCTTTCATGTAATAGTATGCGCCGTTATCAGGTTTCAAGTCGTTGCGAGCAAGGAGCGGTTTCAGCGGCTCGAGTCGAACGCCGGATGGAGGCTTTGGCAACGGCGTAAAACCCCAGCGGAGTCCTACGTAGAGTCCTGTGTAAAACAAGACATAGAGGACAACGGGCGTGACCACAACTGCCCAGATGACGCGTTTGACAATCCGCTTCACGGGCCGCATAATAAGCGCGCTGTCAGCGGGAAACCAGCATGAACAAAACCGGCCTCCAACTCCAGCAACGTGTCCTCGACTTGATCGCGCGCGGCATCGATCAGCCGATGTCGTACATCGAATTTGATCAACTCGCGCGGGCTATCTTTGCGTTTCAATTCGAGGCGAATCCAGTGTATCGCGCCTATTGCGTGCAGCAAGGACATACCCCGGAAACGGTGAAGTATTGGACCGAGATTC
>CAZAQZ010000367.1:0-3681 GCA_964487175.1 uncultured Verrucomicrobiota bacterium
TGCCAATGATCATAAGTGTCGCGCGGATCCCGCAAGCACTGACGGCGCGGTTCAATCAGGTCGGCCTCTCCAGTGAAACCGGTTCCGTCTGGAACATGGTGACCGGCGTGGCCAGCCGCTACGCCGACTACTTTGGCCCGCGATTCCTGTTCATTTCCGGCGACGACGAGTTACGCCATCATACGGGGCACGGTGGAGAACTTTACTGGTGCCTCGTCCCACTGATACTCGCCGGGCTTTACGTGGCGATACGCTACTGGCGGAGCCAACCGCGGTATCGGGTCGTGTTGATCGGCTTGTTGGTGTCGCCTGTCGCCGCGGCATTGACCATTGACCGCATGCACAGCACGCGTGGCGTGTATGCGGTGGTGTTTTGGCTGACGCTGGCGGTGATTGGCGCGCGCGCGCTGTGGCATCACAAACGGCTGGGCCGAAAACTGCTCGTGGTCATCTGCGCGGCGGGTCTGATTGAATGCGGCGCTTATCTCGCCGATTATTTCGGACCCTATCAGGCGCGCTGCAGAAAGACCTTCCAGACAGCGTTTACAGAGGCGCTGACGTATTGCTTCAACCACGTTCATGGCAATCAGGTTTTGTACGTGTCGGGTTCCGTCGGCACGACCTGCAGCACGTCAGTGGATCCGGATTTCAAGCCGTTCGTGTACATGTATCTGCTGTATTACGGCAGGATCGATCCGTGGACGTACCAGCACGGCGGGTTCTCCAACACCATCATCCGCCCTTATCTGGAACGAATCGACCGGCCCGGCCTGTTGCTCCGATGCAATTACACGCCCGACAGGTTGCAGACGCCATTCAAGGCCCTCCCCAACGACGAATCCATCCCCACCAACGCGATCCTCGCGGCGACGTTCAGCGAGAAACCCCTGGACTATGAGGTGTACAAAGTCAGGCGGTGACGGGACAGCCCTCCCGCCGTCGTTACCATTCCGTCCCACCGTCATTTCAAAGAACTTTTCCCAAACCCCTCGGCAATTTTTGCCGATCTAACTCCCAAAAAAATATTTAAGGCCGTATTAGGTGCTACCAGGTTGAATTGGACGACCCCCAATTATTGTCATTTTGTCGCGGCTGAAGCCTTTCAGAAAAAGTTTTTTTACCTTCCGTAGCCTTCCGTAGGCTTCCGTAGCCTTCATTTTGGCGTCCTGCCCGCCGGGCATTCGTTCGGGTCGGGTTTTGCAACCGAGGCCGGGAATTCATCCCATAACCTCCTGGTGGCAGAGCCCCGAAAGCTTTCGGGGCTGCCTGTGTAAACATATTTGGACAGGCAGGGACGCCTGTCCCACCATATAAGGCCAGTTCGAGTCCGCGAGACGCAGCAACCGCTCCCGATATCGTATCCGGGCCATCGGCTCCCCATCCTATGCACAATACATTCATCTACATCACAGTAAGTATGCGCACAGCATACCTTCTTGTCAACATGAAATTGAATATAGGCGAGCCGTCTCCGCACTGAGCCGAGTCAGACGAGACGCCATCGGCCATTGTCGATGGCAACCCGCGGGCGCTGACCGCGGCTCCCGGTCGCACGACACCGCGCTCACCGCGCGCGGCTACAGAACGAATCGCCGACCGGTTGAGAATGGAATGACAGAGCCAAGCGAGCGTCCAGCCGAAGTAGCAGAAATAACAAAGGTAACCATACTAACGAATCTGTAGACCCGCCTTCCGCTGTGGTCTGGGAAGCCCTGAATTTACTGGACTTTCCGCTGTCTCCCCGCAATAGTTGCCCCTGCTTGGAGAAGCGAAAGGGCTGGTATCAGGTCATGTCCTTTTTCCGAGCGTGGGGAGAAGCAATATAAAAAAGACATTTCCAGCCTTTAGTCCCGTCACCACCATCCTGGCGGCCCTGTTCGCCCTTGGCGTCACGGCCATCCACGCCCAAACCTATTCCTTTGTGTCCTTCCCTAATAATTCGACGCACAGCAACGCCTCTGTCATGGCGGCCATTACCAATGTGCCGATGAGCGTGGGCGTCGTCTACGATGCCAACGGCCAGACCAACGACATCCAGATTTGGAATTACGGCACCGGGGTTTACACGGGCGCCGTCGATATCTCCTCGACGCTCCAACGGATCCGCAACGGCCAGTCCGTGGCGAATACGGAATCGGACGATGGCGGCTTCTTCAACTTCTATCCGTACGAATTTCCCAATATTCCCCGCAAGGGCAACAATTACTACATGGAGTTCGTGGTTTGGCCGTTCCTGAATCTCACCAATGGCACGTACTACACCGGCACGAATGCCTACAACGTGATGAGCTATCCCGGCGCCATGCGGATTCTCGTGGGTCTCGGCGGTGAAGTCTATTTCACCGGTGACCATTACGGCGAGGATGGCCCGCAGCAAAACGCCTACTACCTGGTCCCTTCGCCCAGCCAGGCCGTCGGGAATAGTTGGACCAATGCCACAGGCGGCAAATGGGAAATCGCGCAGAATTGGCTGTTCGCCCCCAGCGCTCCCCCCGCCGCGCCATCCGTTGACGACCCCGCCGAACTGATCACCAACGCGGGCAACAAGACCGTCACCCTCGACGGTGTGACGGCGGGTTACGTGACAAACTTGTCCGTCCTGTCCATCAACAACCTCGTCCTCTCAGCTCCTGCCGGGTCAACCAACATTCTTCTGTTGACCAGCGGTTTCACGAACACGCTCCAGATCACGACCAGCTTCTCCATTCTCAGCGGCGGCTTGTTCAGCATGAACGGCGGCTCGCTTACGGTAGGCAACAACGCGTTCATCATCGATGGCGGAGCGGTCCTGACCGGCGGCACGATCAATGTGTACAGCAACCTTGTCGTGGGCGATTGCGGGGCGAGCGTGACGGGTACGGTCGCGATGAGTGGCGGCACGTTGTACGTCACCAATGCGGCGCATAACGCCGTGCTGGAAGTGCGCAGCGGCTCGTTCATTATGAGCGGCGGCAAGGTGGTGGCCGATAATCTGGTGATGACCAACGCCTGCGGTCTATTCCAGCGCAACGGCGGCATCACCGTCATCAGCTC
This sequence comes from uncultured Verrucomicrobiota bacterium, assembly GCA_964487175.1. Classification (GTDB taxonomy): domain Bacteria; phylum Verrucomicrobiota; class Verrucomicrobiia; order Palsa-1439; family Palsa-1439; genus CAWFPN01. The sequence continues at coordinate 3,034 of CAZAQZ010000367.1, forward strand.
GATGAACCTCGCCCCGAACCTGAGCGCGTCCGGCGACGGCATCCCGAACGGCTGGGCGTTGCAGTACGGACTCGACCCGTTGAATCCCGCCGAAGCCAATGAAGACCCCGATGGCGACGGCTTCACCAACTTGCAGGAGTATCTGGCGGGGACCAATCCCAACGACCCGAACTCGTCGCCGTTCCGCATCACGGCCATCGCGCGCCAGGGCAGCGACGTGCTGATCACGTGGACCACGGTTGGCGGCAAGACCAACGTGGTACAGGTCAGCACCGGCACGGCTAACGGCAGTTATACCAACAATTACGCCAATCTCAGTTCCCCGATTGCGATTCCCGGCACCAGCGTGGTCAGCACCAACTACCTGGATGCAGGAGGCGCGACGAATCAGCCGTCACGGTTTTATCGCGTGAAGATGATGACGTCGCAGGGCGGAGGTTGACGCGTCCGGTCCGGCTAACAGCGGCGGCTGGACCAGCGGCAGCAGCGACGGCATGGGATTCAGTCCGTGGATTTTGACGTCATGTCCATGGGGTGCCCACGTCCATGGTATTAACTCTCCATGTGTGACATAACTTGGATATCGAAGCGTGTCGTGTGAACAGCTGACTCCAGGTTCGCGGCCTACAATTCGGAAACAGCTCGTCG
>CAZAQZ010000368.1:0-3679 GCA_964487175.1 uncultured Verrucomicrobiota bacterium
GCGCTCGTGCTGAGAAAGCGCGGGTTGTCGTGGTTGTCCAGGAACGTGACCATTCGATACCAGGAATTGGAATCATAATAGGTGGGAAAGGCGTTGTAGTGGTTTTGGATCTGCTGCGTCTTGCCCGAGGCGGTGGCAAATACCGAGTTGACCAATTCATAGAGCGGATAGTCCAGCATCGAGTCGAACTTGAACGGCCCGCCGCCTTCCGTGCCCGTGTAGGAACCGACATACTGATCGGACCCGTTGAAGGCCTCGCCAAACATAAAAAAATTGGATTTGCCGATGGAAGAACCGAATTGGTGAAGCTGCGGGCACCAGTACTGCCAGAACCCGTAATCCACTTCGATCGCCGTATCCACGCGGAACGCGTCGAAATCCCCGAGGCCAACCCAGTTGGTGTAAATGTTCATCATGTTCGTGCGTACATACGTGGTCTCCGTGGCCAAATCGTCCAAGTTGTCCAATTGGCCCAAAACGACCTGCTGCGTACCTGAGGGATAGACGTAACTCTGGATGTTGCCGTTCGTGTGGAAAAGCGTCGTGATCAGCGGCGGGTTGACGTTGTTGGTATTGAACGGGAACGCCTCCTGTTCGGCGTTGTTGGCGTACGTCAGATGATAGCCTCCGGGCGGTGCTATGTAATTGGGCCAGCCGGCGTCGGTGCTGGTGAGTAGTGCAGCGGTGTGATTGACGACAATGTCCAGAATGACCTTGATGCCCAGCGCGTGCGCGGCTTCAACCATGTTGGTGAGATCGGCCATTGTGCCCCAGTGCGGGGCCAGCGTGTAGTAGTCCTGGGCGTGATAGCCATGATAGGCGGAGTTGCCTCCGGCATTCAGCGGAATCGGCGAGATCCAGATCGCCGTTGCCCCCAGGGACTTGATGTAGCTCAACTTGTCCTGGATCCCCTTGAAATCCCCGCCATGAATGCCCGAGTTGTCCGTCGGCGCATAGGGCGACCCGCGGGCGGCTTCGGCGTTGTCATTGGTCGGATTGCCGTCGTAAAAACGATCGGTGAGGATTTGGTAGATGCTCTCGTTGCGCCAGTCGGTGGGTGATGGGTAGGGTGCCGCCTGACAAATGGTTGCCAGCGAAAGGCTTAGAAGAACAAAGAGTTTTTTCATCCGGCATTTCCCTCGTCACCCGTTTCCCGCGACCCTGGGGCCAAAGTAGGTGGCACCGATCAATGTAGTATATCATTGAACCACCGGTCTCCGCAATCGCCATCTAGCGAAATCGAAGAACGAAAGAAGGCTTGATGGTCTTAAGGGGTGAAGTGCTTGTCGTGCACGGCTCCTGGTCACGCCGTCAGCGTCCTTCAACTTGAGCGGCAGTGCGATCCATTCGTGGTCCCCTGCCGTGTGTGTGGGCATACGCCAACACGATCTGCACCTCCTGCTCGCGCAAGCGTGTCAAAGGAGTCGAAAAGGGTGGCGGCGGTCTGGGACCGTCACTCCTTCTCTCGTTCCCCCAAGTCGACTACCTCAACCGCCTCGACCAGCAGAAGTTTGGTTCGTCAGGTTCTTCAACTCAACCTTGTCGTCAAAAAGGGGTCAGTCCCGAGTATTGACACAAATGGTATTGCGTGGCAGCCTCGGGCATCATGGCTCGGAAGGTGCGTGTCGAATATCCAGGGGCAATCTATCATGTGATGAATCGCGGGGACCGGCGCGAGGACATTTTCCACGACGATGAAGATCGGCAGCGGTTCTTGGACACTCTGGCGGAGGCCTGCGAGAAGACGGGTTGGCAGGTGCACACCTATTGTCTGATGCGCAATCATTTCCACCTGGTTGTCGAGACGCCCCGGCCCAACCTGGTGGCGGGCATGAAGTGGTTTCTGGGCACCTACACCAGCCGGTTCAACCGGCGGTATCGGCAGTTCGGCCACTTGTTCAGCGGGCGGTACAAAGCGTTGATGGTGGACGGCGATAGCGATGGGTACCTGCGCACGGTCTGCGAGTATGTTCATCTCAACCCGGTGCGGGCCAAGCTGCTGCGGCCCGATCAGAAGCTGCGGACGTATCAATGGAGCAGCTATGTAGAGTATCTCAAGAAACCCAAGCAGCGGGTGCAGTGGCTGCGAGTGGACCGGCTGTTGGGCGAAATGGGCATTGCCCGCGATGGCGCCGCCGGAAGAAGAGAATTTGAACGGCAACTGGAGTTGCGGCGGCGGCAATCCAAGCCGCAACAGTGGATGAAATTGCGTCGCGGCTGGTGTCTGGGAAGCGAAGCGTTTCGGGAGCGGCTGCTAACGCACATTGCGCAACACGCCAGAGACTCCCATCGCGGTGAGGAAGTGCGCGAATCGGATGAGCAAAAGGCGCGACGAATCATCGCGGGGGAATTGCACCGGCTGGGCTGGCGGCCTGCCGACCTGCAGCGCTATCGCAAAGGAGATAGCCGCAAGGTGAAGATCGCGCATCGATTGCGCACCCAAACCACAATGACCTTGAACTGGATTGCCGAAGAACTGAAGATGGGCGCAGGAACTTATGTGAGCAACCGGCTCTATCACTTAAGAGGCAATTGTGTCAATACTCGGGACTGACCCCTTTTTCATCCTGACTGCGCCTATTTTGGGGTTGGAGATACACCGGAATCAGCCGAGGCTTCATGATGGATCCGGAAGTTTACCCCGAATCCTTTTCGGGGCTAGTGTCTCAGCACTGGTTTTCCACCACCCAGACCGTGCGTACTTCGGCGTGGGAGACACACCGGAATGAGCCAAGGCTTCATGATGGACCCGGAGGTTTACCCCGAATCCTTTTCGGGGCGAGCGTGAGCGCCTTGGTATTTCATCATCCTGACTGTGCGTATTTTGGGGTTGGGGATGTCGAAGCGTCAAATTGAGCCGAAGCTAGGTCCCTGCCCGGAGCGATGCCGCTGGTCGCTATCTGTCGAGAATCAGCTCTCGAGCTTACACCGGTTGCTCTACCTCGGGGGCAATCACCTGTAGTCTCCCCAAAACATATCGCCATGAGTGACAGGTGTAAGCATTTCCTTGGTTTTGGGATTAACATGAATGGGATCAGAAATTGGTCCGCCAACTGCCATTTCGTTCGTCCCAATTAGGATTGGATTTCCGGCCTCATCCAGACCATTTCGCTTTGCAAGTGCATGAATTGTGATACTAGCGCCGCTCTGGTCATTCTCTAAATACGGAACTAAATCGCTGAACCTTACCAGATCCGTAGGACGCCTGTTTTTGTCCTGCGCGAACTGACGCTTCGCTTTATCCAATCCCTTAAGCTCAAAACCTACCCTCGATGCCACGTTCAACATGGTCCTGCGATCTTCACCTTGGCGGATCCAGAAACCAGCAACGATAATGAGAATCACCCCGATGACTATCCCAACTATATCTTGGCGAGTTCTCACATGCCTGTTCTTATGGAGCCATCAAAAAAGGGCAGCTTCAAACATTGATACACTTACTTGCTTCGCTGGCTCTACACGCGCATTTTCAACCGATCGGCTAATCGTTGCAAGGTCATTGTGGGAGGGGTTTACGATGCCGGGCCCTTGGCCGCCGGGTTTGGAGTGCGCCGACTTGCCGGCGCTTTGCCGTTTGTATGTTTGTGCCACGAGGTGAACCAACGGCAAAGCGGTGTCAAGCCACCGCATCTCTGAAAGCGCTTGTCAACCGTGTTGTAGTTTGTTTTGTCAGTTAGTC
>CAZAQZ010000369.1:0-3678 GCA_964487175.1 uncultured Verrucomicrobiota bacterium
GCATGCTGTTGAACCGCTGGACCCACGGCAGTACGTTTCCCAGCGGGGTCGAGTCGCGCGAGGTCAATTCCGTCAGCAGAAGAATGTGCCGGAAGCGTGGACGCTTCCATTCCTTGTCTTTGACGGGACGACCGCGCATGCAGAGCACGGAACAAGGGGCTTCCTTGACGATTTTCTCCAGGATCCTGCCCGCTGACCACCAAGCGAGGTTGACACCATTGTTGGTCGCTGCCATGCAGACGAGATCGATCTCCTTGTCTTTGGCAAAAGAGAGGATTGTTCTGGTGACGTCCTTGCCGTAGGTGTACATCTTGGCGACAGGCACGGAGGGTTTCAATGGCGGCAGAAACGCCGTTTCGCGCTCCAGCGAAAACATCCGGCTCAAATGTGGGAAATCCTCGAGCCGTTCCGGCTTGCGAACGGAGGCCGGGTCCATGACGTGCAGCAGATAGAGTTTGCCCGGGAATGCCTGGGCGATGGTGGCACCCCACGGAAAAATCGAATTGGACGCAACGGACAAATCTGTCGGTATCAGTATCTTGGTCGGCACCGTCGCCTAGCCCTTCTTTGGCCATCCAAGTTGGCTAATCTATTCGCTCACCCCAAGCATTTCAACGTGTTTTCCGGGAGGTCCACCAGAGTGGGTTGATGTTTGCTCGTCATCGTATTGCGGCCAACGTCACTCCGCTTGAAGATGACTTCAGGATGGGCCATATACGGCTTGGAGGGAATCCGGTAGAGCGAATACAATATGGTAATATGATTAACTGAGCTTTTTACGCAGACGTACCTGTACGGACCGATGCAGACAAGCCGTTCTGTCTACGTGACCAAGTCCTTGACCGCCTTATCTATCATCAGTTTCTTTGACTGTGCACGAGCCAAGAAGATTCTTATTCCGCCGAGCGTACTGCGATCACCAAGAAATGGGAGCGCGGTATTGCGTACCGCCGTTCCAATGACTTGTGTTCGCTCTTCATCGGTTAGCTCACTTTCCACATCGAGAGCCGAATCAAGATGTTCTCTGGCCTCGGCCAGTGAAGATAAGCGCACCCGAATGTGACATTCATTCTCTTTGGGCGATTTTGCATTCCCAAGAGCCTTTAGAAAGATCCCGAGATTTATATAAAATTGCTCGCCCCATTGGGATTTCTGAAGGTTAACACACAATATCGAATCCGGACTGTTTTGATACCAACTCAGGGCTCTTCGTTGGAAGCCCGATTGGACCAGGACCTCTTCAAGCGTTGTCGCGACAACATTCCTCATTGGCTAATCTGCCACTTCTATTGCGCGGAGGCCTAGGCGCCCGTGAATGGGGTCAATCCCAAGCATTTACACATTTGCCTGTTCACATGGATCCACGTGTTGATTTTCAACCGATTGCCGATTCATTGCAAGGTCATTGCGTGAGGGGTCACGTCAACCAAGCGGCAACTGCTGCTCGCCGACGGGGACGACCTTGCCTTGCAGGGAGGGGAAACGGGCCACCAGTGAAACAGGGGCGCGGACGGTGGTGCCGGGCTGGACGCGGAGTTTGAGTTGCAGAGCGTTTGCGAATGCCTTGGCGTCCTTGTGATTATTGAAAATCACGAATGTCCTTTTCGTTGTCGATGCGATGACGCGGATGTGACGGAGCAGCTCGTCCAGCTCCGCCTCGGTGTAAAGGTAATCGTATCGATCGCCTGGCTCCCCTCCTTCGCGAAACCAGTTCTTCGCATTGCGGCCGTGCAGCCGAAAATAGCCGACATCGCCTGTGACATAGGCACTGGGTCGAAGGCAGTGCGCGAGGCCAGGCTGGTCGATGTTGCAGTAGATGAACCTGTTTTGACGAAAGAATCCCTGCACTTCATCGCCAGACCACGAGTCATGTCGGACCTCGACTGCCACCGGCCAATCGGCGAACCATTCGGCAATCCGCGAGAGCCAATCGCGGTTCTCCGGCAGGTTGCGAAACGACCAGGGGAATTGGAACAGCAGTGCATCGAGCCGATGGGCGTCACGCAACGGAGTCAGCCCGCCGACAAACAGCTCGAATTCAGCAGGTGTCCAGTTCTCGTTCCGCTGATGCGTGAACCGCTGCCACGCCTTCGCCAGGAAGCGGAAATCCGGTTTGTTTGCAACCGCCCTGCACCAGCCCTCCGTCGTTCGGGCATTCGGGGGACGGTAAAACGAGCTGTCCACTTCCACGCAATCCAGATAATCAGAAACGATTCCCAGACGCTGTGCGGGTTTGCCAGGTGGGTAAACAGCTCCCTCCCATTCAGGGTAGCTCCAGCCTGCTGTGCCTGTGAGGATTTGATGGTCCGGCATGGTTTTGTCAGCGAATACTAGGTCGAAACTGTCCAAACCGAAAGCATGACCTTGACCCCTCAAAACTCTTTTGACTTTAGAGCTTGCTGCTGAGAGACTTTTGCCCCGCTGCTCGTGCAACGCTTTACGCGAAGCGCGGTCAGCAAAACCCTGTAACACATGGCCACCAAACAAACGCAAGCAGCGCCGCCGACAACCGAGGGAGATGTACCCGTTTCCAGCCGGGTCCGGAAGACGGCGCTGTGGCCCTCCATCGGCTGGGCGCCACACGTTGTCGTGATTCTCGCGTTGGGTGCCGTCGTCCTGTTCACGTTCTGCAACACGTTGCAGCCAACCCCGAGCACATCTCCACCGACAGGGTTTGCCCTCGACAATAAATTCATCATTCTCGAAGACCCGCGGTTACACGAGGCCACTCGAGACAATCTTAAGCTGATCTTCACCCAGGACTACTGGTGGCCGAAAGCGGTCAGCGGCCTGTATCGGCCCCTGACGACGCTGTCCTACATGTTCAATTACTCCATCCTGAAAAATGCGGATCACGATCGCGGTTATCATTGGATCAACTTCCTATTGCACTGGCTCAATGCCGTCCTGGTTTATTTCGCCGTGATGGTCCTGATGGAAAAGCTCTGGCCTGCATTTTTTACGGCTGCATTGTTCGCCACTCATCCCGTCGTCGTCGAATCGGTCACCAACATCGTTGGCCGTGCCGACCTTTTCGCAACCGCGGCGGTTGTGGGCGGACTTCTCTGTTACGTCAAGACCACCACGGTTGATGGCTGGCGAAAGGCGCTCTGGCTGCTTTTGGTGGCAGTCATCACGACGGTCGGCTTGTTTTGCAAAGAGAGCGCCTTTGTAATTCTACCGGTGGTTTTTTTGTACGATTGGACTTATCGCCTGCCCGGACCGGGCCAAAGTTGGTTGAAGAGGTTCACCAGCTTTTTCAAGAAAGCCATCGTGGGATGGGTGACCGTCTTTGTGCCCATCGCCGTGTGGTTTGCGATTCGATCAAGAATATTTGAAGCCCTCCGTCCACCGGAGAAACCATTCGTCGACAACCCGCTTGTAGGCGCTCCCTTTTGGACAGCCCGGATCACCGCCATCAAAGTGGTGGGCAGGTATTTCTGGCTGCTGCTCTGGCCGCAAACACTCTCCTGCGACTATTCCTACAATCAGATCCCATTGGTGAACTGGCATTTCGGCACCTGGGAAGACTGGAAGGCTGTCATTGCATTGGTCAGTGTGGCCGCCGTCCTTCTGCTGGCGATTAGAAATTATCAACGCAACAAGCCACTGTTCTTCTTCATCTTCTTCTTCATCCTCGCCTTCCTGCCCACATCGAACCTCATGCCGACGGCCTTT